>JANLWV010000529.1:0-4463 GCA_031364765.1 Vicinamibacteria bacterium | reverse complement strand
GGGTACCAGGGCTTGGTGCGTGCGTCGATCACGATGGGCGGCGAGAGGGCGACGTGATGGGCCACCACGTTCTGCCGAGCGCCGTAGATGTCCCGTGCGGGCTCGAAACGCGTGAACGTGGTCCAGAGGAAGTTGATGGTCGACTTCGCGGCCCGCGCGGGTTCGTCTGACAAGACGACCAGAGACCAGTCCGCAAACGCCGGGTCGCTCGCGATGCGAGAGACGAGACTCGCCTCTTCCTCGCCCGTGCCGCGATACGGCGGCGCGCCGACCACGAGGCAACCGGGTGAGAACACGTGGACAGCGGTCATGGAAGCTCGAGGAGACGCTCGGAACTCGCGCTTCAGCTCCCGACGCTTTGGTCCCACGCCCAGCCACACGCCTTTCGATCCGCGATTGATCGTAGGCGTCGTGTAGTCAAGGGTGTCCATCGAGAGGTTCGGGAACACGAAGAGATCGGTCTCGGGCGTCGTTCGCTCGAGGATGTGAGTGAGGGTGGCGCGGAAGTCCCTGAGATCAAGAGCGGCCGATGAGTCGGTCAGCAAGAGGAACTTCGTGAGCGAGAGCTGACCTTCGCCGAGGATCCGAAAGGCGCTGGCCATCGCCTCCCGCTCGTAGCGATCCTGCACAATCGCGGCGGCGAGCGAGTGATATCCCGTCTCGCCATACGACCAGAGCGCCTTGACCTGGGGCATGACCAGAGGAAAGAGCGGTGACAGAAGATCCTGAAGGAGATCGCCGATGAAGAAATCCTCTTGCCGCGGCTTCCCCACCACGGTCGCGGGATAGATCGCATCGCGCCGGCGAAAGACACGGTCTATCTCGAATACCGGATAGTCGTGAACCAGCGAGTAGTAGCCGTAGTGATCGCCAAACGGCCCCTCGCGGCGACGCACGCCTTTCGGCACGCGGCCGACCAGAGCGAACTCGGCACTCGCGACCAGAGGCACATCGCTTTTGCCTTCGACCATCTCCAACCGGCGGCCGAGGATGAGCGAAGCGAGCAGAAGCTCGGGGATATTCTCGGGCAACGGCGCAATGGCGGAGAGGATCAGAGCCGGCGGACCGCCAACGAAGACGCTCACCGGCAGCGACTCGCCCCGCTTCTCGGCGACGTCGTAGTGAAATCCCCCGCCTTTCCCTATCTGCCAGTGCATGCCGGTGGTCTTCGCGTCGTAGATCTGCATTCGATATATGCCGAGGTTCGTGCCGCGGCCGAGCGGATCGGACGTGAGAACCAGAGGCAGCGTGATGAACGGGCCACCGTCCTCGGGCCAACACGTGAGGGCGGGAAGCCTGGAGAGATTCGGCCCCTCGCGGACTTCGGTGACCGGACCACCGCCCGAGCGCTTGAGTCCCACGCTCAATCCCGACATGGCGACATCGCGCGCGTCCCACACCTTGCCCAGTGTGGGCGGAAGAGCATGTTGCACGACGTCCACCGCACGTCGCACAAACCGCGCAGCATTGCCGCCGAGAGCCATCTCGGCCCGCTTCGATGTGCCGAAGAGGTTCGTGACCAGTGGAAAGTCCGACCCGATCACATTCCTGAACAGCAACGCCGGCCCGCCGGCCGCGATCACCCGACGATGGATCTCCGCGGCTTCGAGGCGAGCGTCGACCGGAGCGTCGATCTCCACGATGTCGCCCTCGCGACGAAGAGCGGCAATGAACTCACGAAGATCGGCGGACATCCGCGAATCGTAACTGCACGGACCGGTTTTCATCAGCGAAGGCGCGACAGCCGCGCGATCTCCTCTCTTTTCCGTCACCCCGGCGAAAGCCGGGGTCGAGCACAACCACGCTGGCTGGGGACTTCATCTGCTTGAAAATCGCCGCGTAGATCAACGTTTCGCGCGAGTCATAGGCAGGTTGCAGGAGAAGTCCCCTGCGCAGGGACACTCGTCGGGCCAGCAATCTGTTCACGGCAAGAGGTCGTTAAGCTGCAGGCCCTCCTCACTCGGGTCGCGCTTTTATTGCGCGCTCCACGCCCTGCTACGGGGACTTCTCGCGACAACCTGCAAGTCGCGCAGATACGGATGCCGCGCCAGCTCCCCTTCTGACGCACGTAGCTCATCGTCACCTTGCCGGTGTAGTTGCTGGGGCGGACTTCATACCTGCCGGTCACGTTCTCGCGGTAGGTCAGGGTTTGATTTCATGTGACTTCCTCCCTCGGTGTTGTTCGCGACCGGAGGCTTATTCCGCGTTCGGTCCGCCCGAACGGCCCGGCGTTCGGGTGCTTCAGCTCTCTTCATCTCTCTCGGAACGCATCCCTTTTGTTCGCTGCCGCACAGAGCGCTCCTGTAAGCTGGTGTCGTCGGCGTCCAGAGTGGACGTTCGGCGACTCGAGGAGATGCATTCATGCCAGGGCCCAAGCAAACTGACGACGGGATGCCAGATTTTTCGGGCGTCACGGGCGGCGCATCGACCACCGCGAAATCCCCGGCGGTGGTCTACGAGACCTACACGGTGAAGCCTGGGGACTCTCTTTCGAAGATCGCCAAGAACAAGTACGGGAAAGCGAATCTCTGGAAGACCATCTACGAGGCCAATAAGGACCGTATCAAAAACCCCGACCTGATTCAGGTCGGCTGGGAACTCAAGATTCCGGCGAAACCGGAATGACAATGACAACGACAACACCGGAGACTTTCATGCGCCGCTTTACCACTCTCGCCATCGTCACTCTCGCCGTGGCTTGCTCCAGCAAGCCGGCCCCACCCCCGCCTCCGCCCGTCGTCGCCGCGACTCCCGTTCCGACGCCGGCCGTCGGCGCGGTGACGCTCGGGAACGCGATTGGCGCTGACAAATCGGTCACCAACGCCTCGGAAACATTCGCTACCAAGGATGTGATTTACGCCTCGGTCGCCACCACCGGCGTCGGCCACGTGAAGCTGCGCGCCCTGTGGTCGTTCGTGAAGGGCGACAAGACGGCGAAGGTCAACGAGAACACGATCGAGTTCGACTCCACCGGACCCGCCACCAACGAGTTCCACGTCGAGAACTCCAAGGGCTGGCCGAAAGGGGATTACCGCGTCGACATCTTCCTTGGCGACAGCGAAACCGCGGCCTCGGCGAAGACCTTCAAGGTTCAGTAAGACCTCGCCCTCTCAGTTCAGGGACGCCGGAAGGGCGTCGCGTTCCCAATCGAAACCTGTACGATCCCGGTGATTTGAAGGCCCTGGTCACCGGCGGAGGCGGATTCCTTGGATCCGCGATTGTGCGACTTCTTCGCGCGCGCGGAGATACGGTGGTCGTAGTTTCGCGTGGCGACTACCCCGAGTTGCGGACGCTCGGGGCGAAGGTCGTGCGAGCCGACATCACCGATCTTCCCGCCCTGACTGAAGCGGCCACCGGCTGTGACGTCGCCTTCCACGCCGCGGCGAAAGCGGGGGTGTGGGGATCCTTTGAGAGTTATCACAAGCCCAACGTTGTGGGCACCGAGATGCTCATCGCCGCCTGTCTCGCCACTCGTGTTCCGAAGCTCGTTTTCACCGGCTCGCCGTCGGTGGTGTTCGATGGACGTGATCAGGAAAACGGCTCCTCCGCCCTCCCCTACGCCCAGCCGCCCTCGAGTCATTACTCCGCCAGCAAGGCGGCGGCGGAGCGGCTGGTTCTGAAGGCGAACTCGAAGCAACTCGCCACCGTCTCCTTGCGCCCTCACCTGATCTATGGCCCCGGCGACCCTCACTTGGTGCCGCGCGTGATCGACCGCGCCTCCAAGGGTCGCCTCGCTCTGGTCGGAGACGGCTTGAACCGAGTCAGCCTGACCTTCATCGATAACGCCGCGGCGGCTCACCTGCAGGCGGCCGATCGGCTGTCGTTCGAAGCGCCCTGCGCCGGCCGCGCCTATTTCGTCAACGATCCCGAACCGGTCATCTTCGGCGATTGGCTGACCGCTCTGGTCTCGCACCTTGGGCTTCCGCCGATCAAGCGTCGGATCTCCCTCTCCGTCGCCGTCGCCATCGGCGGCGCCCTGGAACTCGTCTGGAAGACTTTCCGACTGGGCGGCGAACCCCCGCTCACCCGCTCGGTGGCCCGCAACCTGGGCCTCAGCCATTGGTACTCGATCGACGAAGCGGTCCGCGATTTCGGCTACGCGCCGAAGGTGAGGGCGGCGGACGGCTTCCAACGCACCGTCGAGTGGTTTAAGCCCAGGGTGGGCCGTTGATGGCGGGGGGGCGCGCCGAGCCCATGGCCGACGAGAGCGAAGTGGAGGTGGTGCGCGCGCATCTTTGCGATTTCTCGGACCTCGGCCCTTTCCGCGCCGTCTTAAGCGAGGAGGAACGGTCTCGTGCGGACGGCTACAAGGTTCAAGAGCCGCGCGATGTGTTCACCCTCGCCCGCGGTTTGCTGCGGATCGAGCTCTCGAAACGGCTTGACGTCGAGACCGGCGACATTCGATTCGACCTGCGGCCTGAAGGCAAACCCGATGTGCGCCCAGGGGGCCCCGGCCGACCCGA
>JANLWV010000513.1:0-2324 GCA_031364765.1 Vicinamibacteria bacterium | reverse complement strand
ACTTTCCTTTCGGTTTGGTTGTCTTGTGCGTTTGAGATTTCTTTTGAACTTGAGGAGGATGGTCGTCGGACACCTCGGGCTGAAGAGGGGTCACCGCGGTGGCGAGGAGAAGGGCGGGACCTTTGGCGTCGGCCTCGGGTGCGAGCGGGCGGCAGCTCACGTGCTGCAGGCCGCTCTCAGCGAGGAGTTCGCGCAGTTCGTCGCCCGAGAAGCCGCGTGACGTCTGGCCCATCTCGATCCGGAATTGTTCGCGGTCATGACGGAGCAGGTCGACGACGACGGCACGACCGCCCGGCTTGAGAACGCGCGACATCTCGGCCAGGGCGAGGCGCGTGTCCTTGAGGTAGCTGAGAGCCAGAACGACGAGCGTCGCATCGACCGAGCGGTCCGCGAGGGGCAGGGTTTCAAGGCTGCCGGGCCGCAGGTCGACGTTCTTGTACGCCGACGTGCGTTTCTTCGCGGCCTTGAGCATGGCGGTCGACTGGTCGATTCCGATGACCTTCTGAACGTGCGGAGCGATACGAGCGGCGAGTATGCCGGAGCCGCAGCCGAGGTCCGCCACCGTCCAGTTCGACGGGATGAGGCTCAGAAGCGCCGAGTCGTTGAACGAGTTGCCGTAAAGCTCGGAACGCAGGCGATCCCAGGTGCCGGCGGCGCCGGCGAAAAACGCGAGGGCTTCCTGAGGACGTCGCGACTCGAGCTGGTCGAGCCGAAGCTGGTCCTGCTTGGCGGTAGCCCATTCTTCGGTCTGATCCTTGGCGACATGCCAAAGCTTCTTCGCCACCGCCTCCTCCGGGGTGGGCATCCGATAGATGCGATTGGTGCCCTCGGCGCGGTTCTTGACCCAGCCCTGGTCGGAGAGGACCTTCAGGTGGCGGCTGACCGTGGACTGCGGAAGCTGAAGCGCGCTAACGAGATCGGCGACTCCCAGCTCACGTCGCTCAAGCAGACGGAGCAGACGAAGCCGCGTCGGATCCCCCAGGGACCCGAGCGCGCCCATGAGCGCGTCCAGCGGTTCGCCGATTGCATCCATTCGTTAAGCCGGATGGAAGGATATATCACGGCGCCCTTCGGATGCAAGCGGTGAATCCAGAAGTCGTGGTTTTGGGCCTGGTGTCGGCCGGTGGCCCGTAAACTCCCCACGCCCAGACCCTCCGGATCGTTGCTCGGGAAGGCCTCCTCAGAGACTAGCCAGCGGCTTCCAGGGGTCGCGCCAATAAACCGGCCTACGGGTTCGCGGCTGGACGTCCGGCCAGACGGCGGCCGATCTCGATGGTCTTGAACCCGGGCTCGCCCCAGTTGATGACGAAGACGCTGAAGCCCTGCTTCATCCGCATCTCGATGTCCTCGGCGCGCGCCGGGTAGCCGCAGGCCACGCTGAACTCCTTGCACGCGGCCAGGACCTGCTGAATCGCGGCTTCCCACGCGACGGTATCGACCACTCGCTCGCCGGCTTCGTTCGTGGACGTGAACACCCCGCGAAGCGTGCCGGCTCCCGGGAACAACACTCCGATGCCCTTAACCGCGGCGATCTCGCGAACATGGACGAGGCCAACCTTGCTCTCCACGATCGTCCAGTTGATCAACTCCCCCTTCGGGTTGACCGGCCAGAGGTCCGCCTTCTCGCGATACTCCCGGTCGGTCATGCCCCAGAACGCGGGCGCTGTGCCCACCTCTTCGGGCCTCGTGCCGCCGTTCGACTTGAAGCGCATGGCGGCGAGACCCGCCTTCACTTCATCGGCGCTCTCGACGCCGACAAAGACGACACCGCTGACCCCGAGGTTCAGCTGACGGCCGATGCGCACGGCAGCCTTTGCGGGATCGGGCGCGATCTCGTTCATCTTCACGACCAGCGGATGGGTCAGGCGCAGAACCGGCGTTTACGCCACGACTCCAGCTTCGCTCATCGCTTTTGTGAACGCGGCGAAGGCAGGAAGGGCCTTGTCGAAGTCGCCTTCCATGGTGCCATCGAAGATGTAATCGGTGGACTTGTTGGCGACCGCATCTTTGGCGAGCTCCAGCGGCGTCCTGGGGGCAATCGGAGATGGAGCGGGCGCTCCCGGAGGGCTCAATCGCCGGTTGCTGGGCGCATACAGTCCGAAGACGGGCTTCTTCTGTTCCAGCAGATCGATGACCGGGTTGTGGTGCTTGCGAACCTCCGTTTGCGCGGGAACGAGCGCGGCCCCACCCATGACAGTGAGGCAGGCCGCGATAGGAATCAATCGTGAGTGCATGGTTTCTCCGGAAATGGCCGCCCAGCAGGTGGAGCATAGCGGCCTCCTGGGAAATGGGTAGGGGCGGTTGCGCGACAGCGGTCTTGGAGG
>JANLWV010000490.1:0-2308 GCA_031364765.1 Vicinamibacteria bacterium | reverse complement strand
GACCACCCTCGTCGTAACCGACGTAGCCGGGAGGAGCGCCGACCAGACGCGACACGGCGTGCTTCTCCATGTACTCCGACATGTCGATGCGGACCATGGCCTTCTCGTCGTCGAAAAGAAAGTCGGCCAGCGACCGCGCCAGCTCGGTCTTGCCCACGCCGGTCGGGCCCATGAAGAGGAACGAACCGATGGGCTTCTTCGGGTCCGAAAGCCCGGCCCGCGACCGACGTACCGCGTTGGCGACCAGAAGCAACGCTTCTTCCTGTCCGACCACGCGCTCGCGCAGGCGCTCTTCCATCCTGACCAGACGGTCCACGTCGCCCTCCAGCATCCGGGTGACCGGGATGCCGGTCCATTTCGCGACGACTTCGGCGACATCCTCAGCTTCGACCTCTTCCTTCAGCATGCGCTGCTTCGACTGAAGCCGGGAGAGCGCCGAACGCGACTCGCGGATCTCCTTCTCGAGCGCGGGGATCGTGCCATATTGAAGTTCGGCGGCCTTGGCGAGATTGCCGTCCTTCGTGGCGCGCTCGGCCTCGAAGCGTGTCTTCTCCATAAGCACTTTCATTTCACGGATCTTGGAGATGTTTTCTTTCTCCTGCTGCCAATGTACCTTCATGCCTGCGGTCTTCTCGCGAAGGTCGGCAATGTCGCGTTCGACTTTCTTTAGACGTTCCTTCGAGGCCTTGTCGTGCTCCTTGGTCAAAGCCTGGCGCTCGATCTCCAGCTGAACGATAGCCCGCTCGATCTCGTCGATTTCGGTGGGCATCGAGTCGATCTCGATACGAAGGCGTGAAGCCGCCTCGTCCATCAGGTCGATGGCCTTGTCGGGAAGGAACCGGTCGGCGATGTAGCGGTTCGACAACGTAGCTGCGGCGACGATGGCTCCATCCTGGATTCTCACGCCATGATGAACTTCGTAACGCTCCTTGAGGCCGCGCAGGATGGCGATGGTCTCTTCGACCGTGGGCTCTCCGGCGAATACCGGCTGGAAGCGACGGGCGAGCGCCGCGTCTTTCTCGATGTACTTCTGGTATTCGCCCAGAGTGGTGGCGCCGATGCAGCGCAGTTCACCACGCGCGAGCGCCGGCTTGAGCATGTTGGAGGCGTCCATCGAGCCTTCGGCTGCACCTGCTCCGACCACGGTGTGAAGCTCGTCAATAAAGAGGATGACGTGGCCGTCGGATTCGGTGACGGCTTTCAGAACCGCCTTCAGGCGATCCTCGAACTCGCCGCGATACTTGGCGCCGGCTACCAGGGCGCCCATGTCGAGGGCGTGAACACGGCGGCCACGAAGGGACTCGGGAACGTCGCCCGCAATAATGCGCTGAGCCAGTCCCTCGACGATCGCCGTCTTGCCCACACCGGGCTCGCCAATCAGAACGGGGTTGTTCTTGGTTCTTCGCGAGAGAACCTGGACCACGCGGCGGACCTCGTCCGAGCGGCCAATCACGGGATCCAGCTTGCCCTTGAGCGCGGCGTCGGTCAGGTCGCGTGAATACTTCTGAAGGGCTTCGTAACGGTCCTCGGCGTGAGGATCGTCCGCTTTCTCGGTTCCGCGGATCTGCTGCAGGACGGCCACGAGTTTGTCGCGAGTGACATTGCGCCGCTTGAGGAGCTCGGAACCGCGGGTGTCGAGCGTGCTCAGGGCGAGGAGAAGGTGCTCGGTCGACACGTACTGGTCTTTGAGCTGGCCCGCCTCCTTGACCGCGGCCTTGAGGAGACCATCGACGCGCGAGGACATCACGGTCTTGCCACCCGTCTGCTTCGGCAAACCGTCGAGGATTCGATCCACGTCCACCGTCAGCTGTTGCGTGTCGACGCCGAGACGTTCGAGGGCGGAGGAGACCACCCCACCCGCCTTATCCAGAGCGGACTTCAGGACATGCTCAGGCGTGACTTCGGCGTGATCGGCAGCCTCGGCGAGCGATTGCGCGGAGGCCATCACCTCTTGCGCGCGGACGGTAAACTGATCCTGTCTCATCGGGAATCCTCCTCGACGTTTGACAGGTGAATTCTATCGAGTTTTGTCAACCTAACCCTTTCTGGCTCGACCGGGCGTGGAGCCAAAGAAGGCTTTGTACGCGACGACGAAACTAGCCGCAGTGGCGTAGCCCACTTCGTGAGCGACCGATTCAAGGGAAAGTTCGGTGGAGCGAAGGCGACGTTCGGCCAGCCGCATGCGCGATGCGGTCTGATACTCCGAGAGCGTCATGCCATACACCAGTTTGAAGGCCGCCCGAAGCTTCGTCCGATTCATGGCCGCCATCCGGCCGAGCTCTTCGACGTCGTAGTGCCGGGCTGGGTT
>JANLWV010000455.1:0-4321 GCA_031364765.1 Vicinamibacteria bacterium | reverse complement strand
GAGACTACTCGGTCGTCGGGGCTTCGGCGTTGATACCGCGGCAGGCTTGTACGTATCGCGCCACGGTTTCGGCGAGGCCCAGATAGAGCGCATCGGCGAGAAGGGCGTGGCCAATGGAGGCTTCGTCGATCTCCGGCACTTCGCGGGCGAGGCGCGGGAGGTTTCGTAAATCGAGATCGTGGCCGGCGTTCACGCCCATACCGCGCGCGACCGCGGCTCGGGCCGTGGCCTTGACCCGCTCGAACTCGAAATCGGCTCGCGCGGTCCCGTGCGCCTCCGCGTAAGGGCCGGTGTAGATCTCGATCCGGCGAGCGCCTGTTTTCGCCGCCTCTTCAATGGCGTCCCGGTCCGCGTCCATAAAGATCGACGTGCGGATGCCGCGATCGTTGAGTCGGGCGATGGTCGGAGTGATCGCGCCCGCTTCGCGGGGAAGGGAGAACCCGTGATCGCTCGTGATCTCGGCCGGCGTCACCGGGACCAGCGTGCACTGATCCACGCGGATCTCGCAAGCGAGAGCAATGATTTCCTCTCTCAAGTCGCCTTCGAGGTTGAACTCAACGCCGCGTTCGGCGCACAGTGCGCGCAGATCCCGCACGTCCGACTCGCGGCTGTGGCGGTTGTCCTGACGCCAGTGCAGCGTGATCCCGGAGGCTCCCGCTTCAATGCAGGTGCGGGCGGCGACCCGCGGCGCCGGATTGGCGCCTCCTCGCGAGTTGCGCAGGAGAGCGACTTTGTTGAGGTTCACGGAGAGTGCGATCGGCATGGCCGAACGATTATCGGTCCTTAGCCCGGATCATCCATGAGGAATCGTCGCCGCAGAGTCACCCTCTGTCCCCACGACTCACCGGCGGTGTAGCCTCGCCCACAGTGACCAGGCGGATCTTTGTCGGCGACATCCAGGGATGTCGCGAGGAGTTGGAGCGCCTGCTCGCCCTCCTCAAGTTCGACTCTGCCCAGGACGTTCTCGAACCGGTCGGCGACTTCGTCAATCGAGGACCGGACTCTCTCGGCGCCTTGCGTCTGCTCAAGGCTCTTCGAGCCGGAGGCGTTCTCGGGAATCACGACCTCCACCTGCTCGCCGCCCGCCGCGGCGCTCGGATCCTCAAGGCGACAGATTCGCTCACTCAGGTGCTTGAGGCGCCGGATTGTGACGCGCTTCTCGCCTGGCTGCGCGCCAAGCCGTTCATCAAAACCTGGCCGGACCTCATGCTTGTGCACGCCGGCCTGAGCCCCGCGTGGGCAGACCCCGTAGCCGCCCTCGAAGGTCTCAATCCCGAAATCCCCCATCCCAACATCGATATCGCCACGCGTGTCCGCTGGTGCGATGAACGGGGCGTGAGGCCGCGAGGGGATGAAGATCCTCCGGTCGAGCCCGGTTTCAAGCCCTGGCACGAGCACCTTTCCGGCCGGTTCAAGGAAACCATTGTGTTCGGCCACTGGGCGCGACCAGGCCTGGTCAAGCGACCGGGCTTCCGAGGCCTCGACACCGGCTGCGTGTGGGGCGGAAGGCTGACCGCGTGGATCGCCGAGGACGACTCGTTCGTGAGCGTGCCCGCCGCCAGAGAGTACGCGCCGATCTGAAACAAACCGGGATCGTCTCACGAGTGTCCTGTCCCGCCGGCTCGGCGGGGGCGCAGCGCGGCCAGGATGCGGCTCAGCGTTTGCATCTTTTTGCGGGTGGTCAGCTCCTGAAGGTCCACCGGCAGCTTGCGGCGCCAGTTGGGCTGCTCATCGGTAGTGCCTGGCAGGTTGGTTTGCTCGGCCACGCCGAGCACGTCCTCAAGGTTTACCAACATCACGGCGGAGGGTGTTTTGGCTAGAAACGCGTGAATCGCCTCCACGACGCGCGCCCTTAGGTTTTGCCTGCCCAAAGCCTCTACGGCCTCCGCGGCCGACAGCAGGCCCGCGTGCTGAACAGCCAGGATCAGCCGAACGCGTTCCTCGGCGCGGTTGAGGAGTTGCTTTTCGAACAGCTTCTGATCCGGGAAGAGGCCAAGCCGCAGACGCAGGCGCAGGTCCTGTCCCGCCCACCATCCCGCGAGCGGCGCCAGGTCGTGGGTTCCGATCGCGACCAAGGCACTTTCCGGATAGTCTTCCGGCGGCTTGAAGTCGCCGCTCTCCCGACGCTCGAAGTAAATCAGGCGATACGACAACACGTCAAAGCGCGTCAAAGCCGCGCGCATCTTCTCGGCCACGGTGCCCAGGTCTTCACCGATCACCATGCAGCGATTGCGCTGGCTCTCCAACGCCACGATGGCCAGCATTTCGCCCGGCTCGTAAAACACGTAGGCTCCGTCTCGTGGCGTCCGCCCCGGCGGTATCCAGAACAGTCGCATCAATCCCATCACATGGTCGATCCGCAGAGCACCCGCGCCACGCATGTTCGCGCGTAGCGTGTCGATGAAGAAGCGGTAGTGGCTGGCGCGCAGGCGATCGGGCCGCAAGGGCGGAAGACCCCAGCTCTGTCCGTTCAGGCTGAACTCGTCCGGCGGGGCTCCGACACTCGCGTTTCGGGCAAAACACGCTCGCTCGCTCCAGGCATCGGAACCCGCGCGATCGACCGAGACCGCGAGGTCGAGGTACAGGCCCACCGACAGTCCCAGCGCCTGGCCGCGGTCGCCCGCCCGTGCGAGCTGGCCTGCCGCCAGCCACTGCAGATACTGGTAGTACTGCACGCGTTCGGGGTATTGGTTCGCGAAGGATTCGACGGAGGCGCCGGCTGGATCACGGTAGGCCTCCGGCCACGCCGGAAAGCCCCAGACGGAGCGATCCGCCGCATGGAAGTGAGCCTGAAGGGCCTCGAAGAGCGCGTGGCGGTACAAGCCAAGGCCGCGTTCCGCCACGAAGGCGAAGAAGGCCCGGCCCGTGCCGTCACTCGCGCTGCCGCCGTCTTTCGACAGGTGGTGCTCGCGGAAGTAAGCAAACAAACCCTCGAGAACCTCGAACTTCGCGGCGGCCACGCCGACATGATCGACCAGGGGCGCCTCGCGCAGGCGCTCGAGCCGGGCCTGGAACTCGGGTGAAGACACGAGCCGCTTGGTGGACTCGGAGGCCGCGAAGTCGTCGACCGCCTCGACGTCGATGTACAGCACGTTGAGATGCTGCCGCGACGACGGGCTGTACGGGCTCGCGTGCGCCGGGTTGTGCGGGAACAAAGCGTGAAGCGGGTTGAGCCCAATGATGTCGGCGCCGCGCTCGGCCAGGTCCCCGACCAACTCGGTGAGATCGGTGAAGTCTCCGATTCCCCAGTTGCGCTTTGTCCTTAGCGCATACAGCTGCACGGCTGCGCCCCAGATTCTGCCGCCGTTCTGGAGCGCCTCCGGGCGATAACAGCGCTCGGGTGCTACGACGACCAGGGTCTCGCCGGCCAGGCCGTTCACGCTGAGGCGGTGGTAGCCCTTCGGAAGGCGCAGGGCGAACGACAGCCTCCTCTCGCACCAGACAACACCGTCGAGTTCGATGCGGGCGAGTTCGGATAGCGAATGGGCGTCGATCTTGCCCTCGTGCAGCGCGCCGGTTTCCTCGCGCAACCGCCACCGGACCTGATTCGAAGACGCGGGCGTTCGCAGCGGCAGGCTCCACTCGCGCGCGGATTCTGAAACGGCCACCACCGGCGGCAACCCCTGCCGCCACGCCGACCGTCGTACTGCGTCGAGGGCACTCTCAGCCGTCAATTCGAACCCCACATCGAACTCGGACAACAAAGCCACCAGACCCTCGCGCAAAACCGGGCGGCGTGTTCCCCAGATGTCATCGTAGTGGGTCGCAATGCCGAAGTGCGCGCACAGCTTGTTCAGCGTCTCCGCGTCGCCGTTGGCTCGCGGCTCGCTCACGCGGCCTCCTCCAGGGTCAAATACACCGCGCCGCGCAAAAGCCGCAGGGACGCGGCGCCGTCCGCCTCGATCCCCACGGAATGGACCGCGTCTCCCGGCGGGGGTGCGACCCCTGCGATCGATCGGGCGCCGAAATGCGCAAGCAGATGCAGGCGCTTCCGGGGTCTTCGGCCGGCCTCGTTGCCAAGCATCCATTCGACCCGGAGCGTTTCGCCGTCACATTGAAAGCGCCCGGCGCTTGGTTCGCCCGAAAGGAGCGGCGCCAGTATGCGCCGCCGCAAGGCCAGCAGTCGCCGCACCTCGGCGAGCCAGGCGTTATGGGGCGGGGTGTCACGTTCCTCCCAGCGCAGCCTGGATGCGAGGAACGTGGATAGAGCATTGGGGTCGGGAATGCGTGCTCGCGCGGTTTGGTCGGCGAAAGCCGCGAAGCGACCGAACTCCTCGCGCCGTCCGCGCGACACCGCCTCCGCGAGCTCCGTCCCGAAATC
>JANLWV010000505.1:0-13454 GCA_031364765.1 Vicinamibacteria bacterium | reverse complement strand
GCCGCTTTTGCATCCACGACCAGTGTGCTGGCCGAAGGCGGCGCTGCGGAGCTGACCCTGAGTGTGAACTCGGCCTTCGCGGGATCCACCGCCAAAACAGTTCCCACTACCGCGCGCTCCCGCCAGGCGCGTTGATCGCTGTCGTTCCGCGCGGCGAGATCGGTCTTCGCCATCACGATCACGCGAAGCGCGCCTTCGATTCCCGGGGTTTCCGTCCTGGTTCCGCCCCGTACGAGAACCCGGTCTCCCGCGGTGATGCCCGCGAAGTCAATGGGGGCGGCGTTCTGCAGCGACTTTTCGCCGGGCGCCACCTTGACCACGGTCGCTTTCTCAGAAAGAGAAACGGAAAGGGTTGCCCCATCCTCGGTCTTCATCTTGAGGGTTCGGGAGACGGCATCCACCCATTCAACCTGACCCAGAACGGTAACCGGCGGAGCGGTCTGAGCAAGAACGGGGAGGTCGACCAGGCAGAGGATCGCCGCCACCGCGACCGTCCACGACGTTATCTTTGGCTTCAAAGCACTCTCACTCTTTCACCTGTGTCTTAAGTAACTATTGAGACTCGATTTATGAGATCGATCTTTGCGCTTCGCCGCAGCCTCGGCACACGAACTCCCACAAAGAGGGGAACCGGCCCACTATCTTAGACCGCGTATCCGGGGCGCCGGTTGAGGCCGGAGTCGGGCGAGGTCTACAACTTGTGCGGCGAGATCTTGCTGAGGAGGGCCACTGCTCATGACATGATCGCGCCCGCGATGAGCCACTCGAGGCGCTACGACGCCATGGCCGAGAAGGTCAGGGTTCTTTACGACCGGAATCGCCAACGAGGCACGGCGCCCTGGTGCGGCCACGATTACGACTTCGTCTGTCCTTCCACCGGTACGTATCCGTTTCAGTGGTTCTGGGATTCCTGCTTCCACGCGATCGTCTTGGCGCGCTACGACATGGAGAGGGCCCGGTCTGAGATTCGCAGCCTGTTGAAGAATCAGCCGCAAGACGGCTTCGTGGGGCATGTGACCTTCTGGCAGAGGGAGGCGTTCGAGGAGATGTTGAAGGAGTACTCGATTGCGTTCCGGACGCCCTACCTGTCCGACTGTATCCAGCCGCCGCTGCTGGCCGAGGCGCTTTTCGCGATCTCAAGAGGCGACGGCGGGAGCGAGGTTCTCCACGAGATCCTGCCGAAGGTCCGCCGCTATTACGACTGGCTGGACCTCAGGCGCGATCCTGATCGGGACGGGCTCATCGCCATCCTCCAGCCCGATGAATCCGGCCTCGACCACATTCCGAAGTACGACACGTACCTGGGCGTGACTGACCCCACGCGCGACGAGTTCACCGCGGCCTGGGTGCGCGCTGTCGGACCTTACGCCGAGATGAAGCGCGATCACGACAAGATGTTCGCGGCCGACCGCTTCATCTGTGAGGATGTGCTCGTCAACACGATCTACGCCGAGAACGAAAGCGTTCTCGCTGAGTTGCACGAGGAGGTGGGCGATAACGAAGCCGCGGCGGTCATGCGCGCCCGTGCTTCGAAGACAACCGCATCGCTCCTCGGCAAGTGCTACGACAAGAACACGGGCCTGTTCTACGACCTCGCCGGCCTCCGTGAAGAACCGCTCCGGGTCAGCACCGTCACCTCGCTGATGCCCATCCTTCTGCCCGACCTGCCTCGCGACGTGGTCGAAGCGCTGATCCGCCACATCTGTGATCCAGCCGAGTATGCGGCGCCTTATCCCGTTCCTTCGACCTCGCTCAACGAGCCCCTGTACATGAAGCCAGGGGCGGACTCGAAGCTCCTATGGCGCGGGCCTGCCTGGATCAACACCAACTGGTACATCGCGCGCGGTCTGCGCCGGCACGGCTACGTCGACCTGGCCCGCACCATCGAGGATCGGTCCGCCGCTCTCATCGAGACCGGCGGCTTCCGTGAGTACTACGATCCCTACACGGGCGAAGGCTTCGGAGCGCATGCGTTTTCGTGGACCGCTCTTGTCCTCAACATGCTGGCGGATCACGAAGGAGTCCAATAGGACCCATGCCGTCGAAGAGCCTGGCGGTTGCGGCGGTCATCGCCTCGCTCTTCGTTCCATCGGCGCATCCGCAGGCGGCGAGCGATCCTGCGGTGCGGGTAGTCAAAGAGCACTACACGCCGAAGGACCAGCAGGTCGAGCGATACGTCAATGTCCCTTTCGATGTGCCGGCGGGCACTACTCGGGTCGACGTCGAACTGAAGTACGACCGCAGGGGCGGCGAGAACGTCGTCGACCTGGGTCTTTTGGAGCCGGGCTCGCTCGGTCTCGGCACGAAGGCGTTTCGTGGCTGGACGGGTGGCGAGCGGAACGCCATTTTCGTGAGCGCTTCGGATGCGACGCCCGGCTACTGGCCCGGACCCATCCAGTCTGGCCGATGGCATGTGGGTTTGGGCCTGTACAAGGTGGGTGCGGTGGGTGTGGATGTTGAGGTCACCGTCCGAACGTCGTCCACCGATGCCGTTTCCACGACGCCTCCCTTGCCCCGGAAAGCGAAGGAGCCGATCAGGCAGGGCCCCGCCTGGTTCTCGGGCGCATTGCATGCGCACACTCTTAACAGCGACGGCGCTCTCTCCGCGCAGGCCCTCGCTGAGAAAGCCCGCGCTTCCGGTCTCGATTTTCTGGCTATCACCGATCACAACAACACCGCGCACCAGAGGGAGACGATCGACGTGCCCGGTTTGCTGACCATCGTTGGCGAGGAAGTGACGACGCCGGGAGGGCATTTCAATGTGTGGGGCCTCGGCGGCGCGCGCGATTTCATCGACTTCCGCGTTTTGCCCGGAGAAGCTCCAATCGATGGTTTGATCCAGGAAGCGGTGGCGAGGGGTGCTTTGGTCGGCATCAATCATCCCTATTCGGCCTGCGTCGCCTGTTCCTGGACGCACGCGCTGCCCGAAGGCGTCAGCGCCATCGAGATCACGGGACGCGAGCCCGAGGAGATGCCGCGGGCCATGGCGCTTTGGGACATGCTGCTTCGGCAGGGTCGTCGAGTCACCGCCATAGGCGTGAGCGACTGGCACAGAGGCGACGCGCCGGTTGGCTCCCCGAGCGTACGGGTATGGGCGAGCGAACTCTCGACGCGGGCGATTCTCGATTCGATCCGCGCCGGCCGCGTCGTCGTCATGATCGATGGGGCCACGCCGCCTCCCGAGGTGCGCGTCCGGTCTCGAACGAACGAGGCGCGAATCGGCGAAACTCTCTCCGTGAAGCGCGGCCAGGGGTACCAGGTGACCATTGCGGCGGATGCGCCTCTGTATCAAGGGGCGCGCGCTGAACTCTTCTGGAATGGTGAGCGCGCGGCGAGCGCTTCCATCGCCCTGGGCAGGGTGCGGTTCGAACGATTCGCCTCGGCGAACGGCTACCTCAGGGTCCACGTCCTGGCCGCATCCGGCGCCCCGATTGCCGTCACCAATCCGATTTGGGTCAAGACGGGCGCGCGCTGATGTCGAAGCCCCGCAGGTTCGCCGCGGCTATTCTGTTTGCGGCGGTTCTGGCCGGCGCGACGCCCGTTTCCGCGGCCGCCGAAGAGGAACTCGTGACGCCGGTGAGCGTGGGCCGCGAGGACGCGCCGCTCACCCTGACGATGTGGGCGCAGCAGGAGTACTCGCATCTGGCCGCTCGCCAGGACGTCGCCACACAGTTTCACCGGATCTTCTCGGAGTGGGCGCGCACTCATCCGGATGTCCGCATCGACATCTCCGTGATGCCGGCGCTCGAGCTCCACAAGGCGAAGCTCATGATGGCCGCGGCCAGCGACCGCCTGCCCGACGTGGCCTCCATCGACAGCTTCTGGATGCCCCTCTTCAAGGCGGGAGAGCAGGTCAAGCCGCTCGATCCTTTCTGGCCGGCGGAGGATCGCGCCGACTTCCTGCCCTTCACCATTGACACCCTGACCGCCAAAGACGGCCATGTCTATGGACTCTGGCACGGGACCGACTGTCGGGTCCTCTACTACCGCAAGGACCTCGTGCCCACGCCGCCCCGAACCTGGGAAAAGCTGATCGAGGTGGCGAGTCGAATCGCGCGGGAGAAGAAGATCTCGGGTTATCTCTTCAACGCGGGACGATGGGAGGCCGCGGTGTTCGATCACCTTCCCATGTTCTGGGGCCAGGGCGGGGAGCTGGTAGACGAGAGCGGCGCGCCGATCTTCGGCCTTCCTCCCCATCGCGAAAAGATGGTGAGGCTCCTGCAGTTCCTGCGTGACACGGTGGTCAAGGGAGCGTCGCCCCGTTCGGTCCTGGCCAACAACGATTATCAGCAGCTTTCCTCGGCTGCGATCGCCGGAGACGCCGCCATGTTCCTCGGGGGAAGCTGGCAGTTGCGCGAACTGGAGCCGAGTCTTACGCCTGAACAGTTCGCTTTGTGGGACGTGGCCCCGATACCTCAGCGCGAACCCGGCGTAGTCTCGACCGGCGCCGGCGGCTGGATCTGGGTGAGTTTCGCCAAAGGCTCCGCGAAGCAGAGGGCGGCGGCCGAACTGATCCAGTTCATTGAGTCCACCAAGAACGTGGGAGCCATCAGTCTTCCCGCGCGTCAGCTTCCGGTTCGCCGCAGTGTGTACCGGGACTTCCCCTACTTTCGTGAAGATCCTTTTCAAGCCCGGTTGGGCGCATGGCTGGTGCAGGCTCGCGCGCGCCCGGCGGTGCTGATCTACCCGACGATCTCGGAGCAGCTCCAGCTCGCGATCGGCTACGCGGTCTCGGGAGACCAGACTCCTGAACAGGCGGTGGAAGGTGCTTGGGCCGAAGTGCTGAGGGTGGCGGAACGACAACGCGCGGGAGCCTCGCCGGCCCCGGCCGCCGATCCGATGATCCTTGTTCCGGCGGCGCTCACCGCGCTCCTTCTCACTTTCGGTCTCCTCACGTTGTGGCGCCAGAGCCGCGCGCTCGTCATCTGGCTTTTGCCCGCGATGGCGCTCGCTTCGGCGTTCCTTGTCTACCCGATGCTGGAGCTTCTTCGACTCTCGGCCACGGATATGACCACCGAGGGCGCTGGGTACTCGTATACCTCCGCAACCCTCGAATCCGTGGCCACGGATCCGGACCTCCCGGGAATGATTTTCGCGACCCTGCTGTTTGTGACCGCGTCGGTGGCGCTGCAACTCGGCATTGGCCTCGGCCTGGCGGTTCTCATCGACTCCGCCAGACGGCGGGGGATATCAGGAACCTTGTTCGCCCGCGCGGCGGTGGTGAGCGCGTGGGTGATTCCCGGAGTTCTCATCGGCGTCTTGTGGCGCATCCTTCTGATGGAGAACCGCGCCGGCATCGTGAACTACATGGGCGCGATCGTCGGTCTGCCCTCGCTGCCGTTTCTGTCTTCCGGATCCCTGGCCATGGTTTCCGTCATCGTCGCCAACGTCTGGCGCGGATCGGCCTTCAGCATGATTCTTCAGTTCGCCGGTCTGATGCGCATTCCGAAGGAACTGCACGAGGCCGCGGACCTCGAGGGCCTCACTCGCCTCCAGAGACTTCGCTGGGTCATCGTGCCTCAACTGAAGCCCATCCTGGCCTTGAACCTGGTGCTGATCACCATCTACACCCTGAACACGTTCGACATGATCCTGCCCCTCACCGGGGGAGGTCCGGCCCGGCAGACCGAGGTGATCGCTCTGTACATGTACCGATCGGCCTTCTACTCTCTGGAGGCGGGTCGATCGGCGGCCATCGCCACGGTGATGCTGGCCGTGAATCTCGTCCTTGCCCTCATCGCGGTTCGGGTCATGCGCCGCCAGGCGGCCTCGTGAAGAAAAGAACTGACCGCCCGCTGCAGTTGGCGCTTCTGCTGATCGCGGCCGCGTTCCTTCTCCCGCAACTCTGGCTTTTTTCCCTCTCCCTCAAGACCAAGGCCCAGGTCTTCGAATATCCGCCCCGGCTTGTTTCCGAAAACGCCTCCTTGGCGAACTACGCGACGATTCTCGAGAGAACGCAGATACCCTTCTACCTGTGGAACAGCGCCCGCGTGGCCGTGCTGGCCACCGGCTTGACGCTGTTGCTTGGGATTCCCGCCGCTTACGTTCTTTCGCGGGAGCGATTCAAATTCCGCGATGGTCTTGTCTTTCTTTTCCTGGCCGCCCAGATGGTGTCTCCGATCATTCTTCTCGTGCCCATCTATGGCCTGGTGGCGAGACTGCAACTGCTGGACACCCATGCGGGCCTGATCCTGGTGTATGCCGCCATACAGATTCCATTCACGGTCGTGGTGCTCAAGAGTTTCTTCGATGGCCTGCCGACTTCGCTCTTTGAGGCTGCCCATCTCGACGGCTGTTCGCGCTTCTCGATCTTCCGTCTCGTCGCTTTGCCGCTCCTCGGCCCCGGCCTCGCTTCCGTCGCCATCTTCAACCTCGCCGCGTACTGGTCCGAGTTCTGTCTTGCCCTGGTGCTTCTCGACTCGCAGGCCCGGTTTACGATCCCGGTCGGCCTGTTCAGCTTCCAAAGCGGGTATGAAACGGAATGGCATCTGGTCGCGGCCGCGAGCTTCATCGGGCTTCTGCCCGTGCTGCTCGCGTTCATTCTGCTGCAACGTTTCTTTGTCGCCGGCCTGACCGCCGGCGCTACGAAAGGGTGAGTCTCCACTTGAGCCAGGCGGTTTCAACTCAGGTCCATGTCATCTCGCACACCCACTGGGATCGCGAGTGGTACCTGACGCGCGAGGAGTATCGGCTGCGCCTCATCGACCTCGTCGACGGCGTCCTCGACCGTATGGACCGCGACGACAATTTCACGTTCTTCCACCTCGACGGCCAGACCATTGTCCTCGAGGACTATCTTGAAGTGCGGCCCGACCAGAAGGAGCGACTGCGCCGCCGCATTGGCGAAGGGCGTCTCCTCGTGGGTCCGTGGTACGTTATGCCCGACATGTTCCTGGTCAGCGGCGAGGCCCTCGTCCGCAATCTCGCTCTCGGGCACCGGATTGCCGAGTCGTTTGGCGGGGTCATGCGGGCGGGCTACACGCCCGATCCCTTCGGCCACGTTGCCCAGATGCCGCAGATCCTTTTCGGCTTCGGCCTCGACAATGCCATTTTGTGGCGAGGCTTCGGCGGCCCCCGGGCGGAGTACATCTGGGAAGGTCACGACGGCACACGTGCGTTGCTCCTGCACTTCCCGCGCGAGGGTTACTGCAACGGTTTCCGCTTGCCCCTGCTTAAAGCGCCCACACGCGCGAAAGAGGCGGCGGCGGCGGTTGCGCGGGAGCGCGCCCGCTCCGCCGTGGGTTCGGTGTTGCTCATGGCGGGGGTCGACCACACCGAACCGCACCCGGACCTCTTGACCCTGATCGGAGAGATCGGTTCGGGCGCTGGCGTGACTGCCGCTCTTTCGACTTTGCCCGCCTACGTGGATGGAGTTCGCGCCGCCGTCGCGACCGGGCAGATTGCCCTTGAGGTGGTGCGCGGCGAGCTTCGGGCCGGTGAGGAGTATTCGCACCTCCTTCCGGGTGTGCTTTCCGCGCGCACGTATCTAAAAAGGAGCAACATCCGGGCTCAGGCGCTGCTGGAGAAGACGGTCGAGCCGCTGGCTCTGTTCGCCTGGCTCGCCTCGGAGCCACATCCTTCAGGAGTGCTGGCGTACGCGTGGAAGACGCTCCTGGAGAACCATCCGCACGACAGCATCTGCGGCTGCAGCATCGACGCCGTCCACGACGAGAACGAAACGCGATTCGTCCGTGTCCTGCAGGCGACGCAAGGGCAGGCGGTCCGTTCGCTCCGGGCCCTCGCCCGCCGTGTCGAGCGAGCATCTCGGGGTTCGATTCGTTTCCTGGTCGTGAACACGGACGTCTATCCCTGGTCCGGACTGGTAGAGGCGGTGATCGACGTTCCGGTGGAGAGCGCCGAATCCGGGCGGATGCTGGAGTCGTCTCTCTTTGACGCGCCGCTCACGTTTTTTCCCCGCGCGTCTTCGATTGTTGCCCTCACGGATCCTGAAGGTCGCACGATCCCGTTTCAGGAGATGCGGCGTGAAGCGCTACTCGAACACTGGACGAGCCGGGTTGATGTTCCGCTTGCCGTTCATGTCGAGCGCCTTCACATCGTCTGCGAGGTTGACCTTCCGGCCGCCGGCTTCGTGGCCCTCGACGCGCGGATCGGGCCGCGCGCCGATGTTGCCGCTGGGAACTCGAAAGAGAGCTGGATCGAAAACGACCTCCTTCGGATCGAGGTCAACGAAGACGGCACGCTGAACGTTCATGACAAACGGTCGGGCGCCAGTTATCCCCACGTGCTTGAGCTCGAAGACGTGGGCGATGTGGGAGACGAGTACAACTACTCGCCGCCCGTGGACGACCGGCGGGTCACCAGCCGCGGCTTCGGCAAGGCGGCCGTCTCCCTCCTGTCCAACGGGCCGCTCCGAAAGGCGCTTCACATTGAGAGAGCGCTTGAGGTTCCGACGTCGGCCAGTCCCGATCGGAAGAGCCGCCGCCGCGAGATGACGGTGATCCCGGTGGCGATCGACATTGAAATCAATCAAGGTTCCCCGGTGGTTTCCTGCCACTTGAAGCTCGACAACCGCGCCACCGACCACCGGTTCCGCGTGCTCTTTCCGACGGGCGCACGCTCGGTCGCGGAGTCGCGGGCCGATACTGCATTCGGCGTGGTCGCGAGGACGGCGCAGCGGCCGGCTCCGGTAACGCCGATGCCGGAGGCGCCGGTGAACGCAGCGCCCCTGCAGTCCTTTGTTGACGCCGGCGACGCGACAGTGGGGATGACCGTCCTGAGTGAGGGCCTGATCGAGTATGAGGTGCTTGCCCCCGAAGGTGCGAACGAGGTCGCCCGGATTGGACTCACGGTGGTTCGTTCGGTGGGCTGGCTGTCGCGCGACGATCTCCAGACTCGCCGCGGCAATGCCGGCCCGAGCCTCGAAACTCCGGGCGCTCAGTGTCTCGGCGCCCACGAATTCCGGTTTGCCTTCGCGCCCCGCGCGGAGCCCCCCACCGAAGGCGCCTTGTGCGATCTTGGCCGCAGGTTCCTGGCCGCGCCGAGCGTGGTGGTCGGGACCAACGGCACTGGAGGCGAGTCCATGCTGCCGCGGCGTCATTCGTTTCTGTCCGTCGAATGCGATCCGCGTCACGGCGCAGTCCTCAGTGCGCTGAAGAAGGCCGACGATCGCGACCGCGTGGTGCTTCGAGTCTTCAATCCAGGCGAAGGCGCGGTGCGGGTCCGGGTCACCAGCGACCGAAAACTGACGACGGCATTCCAAACGAACCTGCGCGAGCAGCGCCAGGATCCGCTGCCCGTGACCGACGGAAGTGCGGTCTTGTCGCTGGGCCCGCGAAAGATCGCAACTATGGAGTTCTAAGGCTCGTCCAGTTTTCCGTCCATCGGGTTGTTCAGGTTCACGTCAGACGACGAACCGTGAACCTGAACAGGGAGCCGGAATCCTTACTTGGCCGGGGACGGCGCCGGCGCGAGCGGGGTCCTCGAGTACAGGCCCAGCGGGTGGCCGGCTGGATCGACGACCACGGCGATGGCTCCGATGCCGTCCGGCAGGTCGAAGGGGAATCCGGGCACGACCGTTCCACCCAGCTCCTTTGCCTTCTTGCAGCTGGTTTGGATGTCGGCCACCTGGACATAGACCACTCCGTTGAACGTGCTGATCTTGCCTTCCGCACCGCGTAGGGTCCCGATCGCCGTGCCACGCGCGACGATCTCCACCGCCTGATCCGTGCCCTGGAGCGGGGTGAATTGCCAACCGAACAGCTTGCCGTAGAATTCCTTGGACTCCGGCAGGTTGGTCGTCGTGATGTCAAACCAGGCGATGCGGCCCGGTCCGACATCCGCCGGGGGCGTCTTGTTCGTCGCGGCATGGAGCTGTCCGGTCACGAGAGTCAGGGTCAAGGTCATTGCCCAAATTGCGTTTAGCATTGTTGTTCTCCGAGTCACACTGTAGGGTACGGGTCGCACGCTAATGCATGGCCCTGGGACCGGACAATCAACACCAGGTCACACGTCCGAGGACCTCTCAGGATCGCCGGGTCCTGGAGACTCGCGGAAGAACATCGACGACACAACTAGCGCTCCCGTCGCGATGTGCAGGCTTGCTGACGTTGTTAGCGAGAGCGACGATCGGGTTCGAGGATGAGTGATTCGGTCATCAACGTATCGGAGCTGACGCGCCGCTTCGGCGCCAAAACGGCGCTGGCCTCGGTGAGCTTGTCCTTGTCACGGGGTGGGGTCTACGGCCTCGTTGGCCTGAACGGAGCGGGCAAGACGACGTTCATCAGACATGTTCTCGGTCTGCTGCGGGCGGAAAGCGGCTCAGTGCGCGTTTTTGGCAAGGATCCCGTCGCCGACCCGGTCGCCGTCCTGTCGCGGATCGGCTACCTCTCCGAGGAAAACGACCTCCCCGGCTGGATGCGCGTTGACGAGCTCATTCGCTACTCGCGCTCGTTCTATCCCGCCTGGGACGATGCCTACGCGGAGGAGCTGCGGCAGACGTTCGCTTTGGACCCCACCGCGAAAATCAAGACCCTCTCCAAGGGGCAGAAGGCGCGGGCCGGACTGCTTATCGCCCTTTCGTATCGGCCCGAATTGCTGGTGCTGGACGAACCGTCGTCCGGCCTCGATCCCATCGTTCGCAAGGACATACTCGGCGCCGTCATTCGCACCATCGCCGACGAAGGCCGCACCGTGCTTTTTTCGTCGCATCTCCTCGATGAAGTGGAGCAGGTCGCCGATCACGTCACCATGATTCACCAGGGCCGGATCGTCCTGAGCGCGCCGCTCTCCGAGATCAGGGAATCGCACCGGGTCGAGGGGCGCGTCCTCTCTCTCGATGAGATCTTCGTCGCCCGCGTCGGTGCGGCCGCAGGGTCGGTTCCAGAAGCGTAATCATGCGTTCGCCAGCTCTCGCGTTCGCGTGGGAATTCGGCCAGAAGCTTCGCTTGGGATTGATCGCTCTGGCCATTTACGCGCTCGGCGTGGTAATGACCATGCTCTTCAGGATCAAGATGGGGTGGCCGGTAAGTCTGGGCCATGACGAGGACATGGCCGCCCTGGTGGCCGTTCCCGTCGCCACGACGTTCCTGTACTTCCTTGGCGTGTTCACCTTCGGCTTTGCGAGCGACCTGACGGCGCGCGAATCGACATATCCCGCCCGCATGTTCGCTCTCCCAGTGTCCACTAGAGCACTCACGGGCTGGCCGATGCTGTATGGCACGGCGGCCATGATGGCCCTGTTGCTCCTGTCCACCTCTTTCGTACGGTGGGAAACCAAGGGAATTCTCGGGCGTTTCGTCCTGGAGCCATGGGGATTCGACGTGCCCGCGCTCTGGCCGGCCCTGCTGGCGGCGGTGTTTCTAGCCTGGACACAGGCTCTGACCTGGATGCCGTATGGCTTGCGAGGGCTGAGAGTGATCGTCGCCGTGCTCTGGCTGGGCACGCTGGATGTCATCGTTTTTCTAGCCATCCACTACGAAATCCCCGAGCACTTCATGGTCGCTTTCCTGGCGCCCCAGCTGCCGCTCGCGTATCTCGCCGCGCGGTTCGCAGTGGCCCGGGCTCGCCGGGGCGAGGTGCCCGACTGGCGGGGAATGTTCGCTCGGTTCGGAAGTAGCGCCGGTGTCCTGCGGCGGCGAGATCCCTTTCCTTCGCCCAAACGCGCGCAAGTGTGGTTCGAGTGGCGGCTTCACGGTTGGTCGTTGCCGGCGCTCGTAGCCCTCGTGCTCCCCTTCGAGCTGGGCTTACTCTTCCTGGCTCGCGACGAGCCACCGGCCATGACCTTCTACACACTGCTGGCTGTGCTCCTCACACCACCGTTGATGGCCGGGTTTGTTGCTGCGATGGTCAGCAAGTCGAATCCCTCTGCGCGCGATTCCTACGGCTTGCCGCCCTTCACCGCCACCCGGCCGCTGACCAGCGCAGCGCTTATCGCCGCCAAGCTGAAGGTGACGGTATGGAGCACGCTTGCCGCATGGCTCCTGGTCCTTGTCGTCACCCCCCTTGCGCTCGCCCTGTCGGACACTCTTCCGGTTGTCATCGCAAAAGTGAATGAGGGAATCGAAACCTTCGGAAGCGCTCGCATCGTCGTGACCATGCTCCTGAGCCTCGTGGCTTTGATGGCGTCGACATGGAAGCGGCTCGTGCACAGTCTCTTCCTCGACCTTTCCGGCCGCGAGTGGCTCATCAAGTCGAGCGTGCTTCTCGCCCTGTCGGTCCTCGTCATCATCTGGCCCCTCGGTGCATGGATCCACGACGACGACAATGTGCAAGCGGCACTTCTCGACGCTTTGCCCTTGGCCCTCGCGGTTCTGGTTTGCGTCAAGATATGCGCCGCGTTCTGGATCGCCACCCGTCTGTACGACGGCCGGCTGGTCAGCGACCGCACTCTGGTGAGCGGGGCGTTTTGCTGGCTCGTCGCCGTGCTCGCCCTCTATGGCCTGCTCGTGTGGTTCTGGTCAACGCCCCACGTCGCGCGCTACTTTCTCCTGCTCATCGCGATCCTGGAGATCCCCCTGGCGCGCCTGTCTGCAGCGCCTCTGGCACTCGCGTGGAACCGGCATCGGTGATCGCACCGGCCCTGCGCCGTCGGACGATGGTCCTCAGCGCCGTGCTGAGTCTGCTTGGCCTGCCGGTCTTCATCGCCCTGATCGAGGCAGTGTCTTGGAACGTCATGAATCGGAACAGTGGCGCCATCGTCTCCTCGGGCGAGAAGAGGGAGTACCTGCTCTATGTCCCGAAGAGCTACGACCGCGCGCGGAAGACGCCGCTCGTGATCAGTATGCACGGAGGGGGAATGTGGGGGGCCGCTCAACGGGAGGTAAGTCAATGGAACAGGGTGGCCGACGAGCACGGCTTCATTGTTGTCTACCCGTCGGGAAAGGGGCCGCTTGCGAGGCACCGGGCCTGGCGAGCGGTCGGCGGAGCCCGCTCAGCGAAGGACGTAAGGTTCATCTCTGATCTGATCGACACACTGACGGCGGCCTACAACATCGACTCCACGCGGGTCTACGCCGACGGTATCTCCAACGGAGGAGGCATGGCCGCAGTACTTTCCTGCATGCTGTCCGACCGGATCGCGGCCGTCGGGCTCGTCGCGTCCGCCCAGTTCATGCCCTGGGCCAATTGCCCGGATCATCGGCCGGTACCGACGATTGCGTTCCATGGGACCGCCGATCGGCAAGCCTGGTACAAAGGCGGCACGTCGTGGGTGGCCCGAAAAATGGTGTTTCCGGCCATCGAAGCGTGGATGGCGGCCTGGGCTCAAAGAAACCGGTGCGGGCCGAAGCCGATCGACTCGATGGTGGCGGCGGATGTCAGGCGGCGCGAGTACACGAACTGCGCTGAAGAAGCCCCCGTGGTGCTCTACACCATCCTCGAGGGAGGCCACACATGGCCGGGCGGTGGGCTCCTGCCGGAATGGTTTGCCGGGACCAAGACCAACAGCATCGACGCCTCGAGCGAGATGTGGGCGTTCTTTCGTGAGCATCCGCTTC
>JANLWV010000361.1:0-4643 GCA_031364765.1 Vicinamibacteria bacterium | reverse complement strand
GTGGTTCTCGAGTTGTTTCGGAATGATGTGGCGGCGAACGATCTGGTGCTTCTCCTCTTCGGTGTAACCAGCGAGGCGGATCACTTCCATGCGGTCGCGCAGAGCGGGCGGGATGGTGTCCAACACGTTCGCGGTGGTGATGAAGACGATCTCAGAGAGGTCGAACGCCACATCGAGGTAGTGATCCTTGAAGCTGTTGTTCTGCTCCGGGTCGAGAACCTCCAGCAACGCGGCCGCGGGATCGCCACGGAAATCGTGGCCGAGTTTGTCGACTTCGTCGAGCATGAACACGGGGTTCTTGCTCTCGCAGCGGCGCAGGCCCTGGATGATCTGACCGGGCAAAGCGCCGATGTAGGTTCGGCGATGGCCGCGGATCTCGGCCTCGTCGCGCATGCCGCCAAACGACATCCGGTGGAATTTGCGACCCATGGCCGAGGCAATGGACTTCCCGAGACTGGTTTTGCCCACGCCCGGAGGGCCCACGAAGCAGAGGATGGGACCCTTGACGTCGGGCTTCATCTTCTTGACCGCCAGGTATTCGAGGATGCGGTCCTTAACTTTTTCGAGGCCGTAGTGATCCGCGTCCAGCTGCTCCTTCGCCTTGTGGATGTCGAGCGGGACATCGGTGCGCTTGTTCCAGGGGAGGCTCACCAGCCAGTCGATATACGTGCGGGTGACCGTGTACTCGGCGGCCGCCTGGGGCATGCGGGAGAGACGATCGAGTTCGCGAAGCGCTTCCTTCTTCGCCTCCTCGCTCATCTCGGCCTTCTCGATCTTCTCGCGCAACTCGGAAATTTCGCGCTGCTGATCGTCGCCATCGCCCAGTTCCTTCTGGATGGCCTTCATCTGTTCGCGCAGGTAGTACTCGCGCTGATTCTTCTGCAGCTCGGTCTTGACCTGGTTCTGAATCTTCGAGCCGACCTCGAGAACTTCGAGGTCTTTCGCGAGCAGACGATTGATTCGCTCAAGACGCTCGTGAACGGAAAGGACTTCGAGCAGTTCCTGACGCTGGGCGCTTATGAGCGAGGGCAGAGACGAGGCGATGAAATCCGCGAGATGGCTCGGATTCGTGGTCCGCGCCGCCATGTTCTTGAGTTCGTCGGGCAGGTTGGGGGTGAGGTCGACCGCCTTCTGGAACATCGAAAGCGCCGCCTGGGCGAGGGCTTTCACCTCGACCTGCTTCTCGGCCGAGTCGGCGTCCTTCAGGACCTCGACTTTCGCCTTGATGTAGGGGCGATACTGCGTGATCTCGGTGACCCGGAACCGGCCCACGCCCTGAACCACCAGGCGCAGGGTGCCGTCGGGGAACTTGAACATCTTGTGGATGTGGGTGAGCGTGCCCACGGAGAAGAGGTCGGCCTCGACGGGGTCATCGACCGCCGCCTCTTTCTGGGTCAAAACGCCGATAGTGCGCTGCTGGCGCACCGCATCGTTCACCAGGGTGACGGACGCATCACGGGCCACCGCGAGCGGAAGCACCGCCTCGGGAAAGAGGACGGTGTCGCGAAGCGGGAGAATGGCGATTTCGGAAGGGAGGTCGGATAGGGACGACTGGGAGAAGCCTCCGGACTCGAAGTCGGGGGGCTGGTTTTCTACGGGGTCGGACATTGGGGAACTCCCTTCGTGATCCTTCTCTGATGCGGCTGTGACCTGCCTGGCGTCAGCGTCTCGTTCGGTGCGGGTTAACGATCGAGCCTCAGGGCCGCGACCAGGACGGTGTCGCCGCGCCGGACCCGCAGGCGCGCCACCCGGGCTGGCCCCGACTTCCTGATGGCGGCGTTGAACTCCCGAACCGAGGAGACTTCCTCGCCCGAGACCATGATGATGACATCGCCGCGCGCGAGGCCGGCGAGCTCAGCCGCACCTCCCGCTTCCACCGAGCGCACGACCACGCCGCGAACCGTGCCCGGCAGATCCATCCGCTCACGCAGCGTGGCGGACAGAGTCTGAAGGTCCAGGCCCAGGTTGCTGGCCGCCTTCTCGTCGGACGTGTCGTCCTCATCGCCATCCCGATCGCCGGATGGGGCCGGCGTGCTGTCGGGGAAGGTTCCCAAGGTGATCCTCACCGTCCTCTCCGTGCCCGCCCGGATGAGCTTGAGGGCCACGGTGGTTCCCGGCGCGAGGCTTGAAATGTAAGAGGTAAGGCCGGAGTTGTCTCTGACCATTCGTCCATCCACGTCGTAGATGTAGTCCTCGATCTGCAACCCCGCTTTGTCGGCCGGGCTGTCCTTGGCCACGTCCGTGACCAGAACCCCCTGCGCCGAATCGCGCTTGAAGGTGAGGGCGAGGTCCTCCGAGGCGGACTGAATGGTGACGCCGAGCCACCCGCGCGTGACTTTGCCCTTCTCCTTGAGTTGGGGAATGATGGCCTT
Source organism: Vicinamibacteria bacterium (assembly GCA_031364765.1). Taxonomy (GTDB): domain Bacteria; phylum Acidobacteriota; class Vicinamibacteria; order Fen-336; family JAGNNV01; genus JAGNNV01. The sequence goes on along the minus strand of JANLWV010000361.1, from coordinate 2,271 downwards.
GGCCACGTTGATGGGCACCGAAAAACCGACGCCCGCATTCTGGCCGAGACCCTGCGTGACGATCATCGTATTGATACCGATCACCTGGCCGCTCGTATTCAAGAGCGGACCCCCGGAGTTGCCTGGATTGATCGCGGCATCGGTCTGGATCATGTCAACCCCGGTCTGGGGCTGGCCGAGCGGAAGATTGCGTCCCTTGCCGGAGACGACGCCGACGCTGAGGCTGTTGCCGAAACCGAAGGGGCTTCCGATGGCCATCACCCATTCGCCTACTTCCGAGGCCTCCGAATCGCCCAGTTCGAGGACGGTCAGCGGCTCTCTTGGTTCGATCTTGATGACGGCCACATCGGTGCGAGCGTCTTTGCCGAGAACCTTCGCATCGTAGCGCTTGCCCGAGAGCAGGGTCACGCTGATCTGATCCGCCTCGTCGACCACGTGGCGGTTGGTGAGGATGGTCCCGTCGGCGCTGATGATGAAGCCCGACCCGCCCGAACGAAGGTTCGGTTCGCCCGGACCGAGCGGGTCCTCGTCCTGGAAGAACGGAAACGGCAATTGACGACTCCCTCGACCGCGGGCCTTGGGCTTCGCGGAAATCGTGATGTTGACGACGCCGGCGTTTTTCGACTTGACAATGTTGCGGAACGTGTCGAGGGTGAGGGGCGCGCCGGGCGCAAGGGTGGGAGCCGGGACCGCGAGTTCAAGAGCTCTCGCCTCCGCAGTCAGCGGTCTTCGGATCTGGGACTGAAAGAATGCGGCGAGGAGGGTCGTGGCCATCGCCACGGCGAAGAACGTCGCCACTGCCCGGGACCTGGATGTCATCAGTCGTTAGTCTTTCTTTAGCTGTTCGCTCAGTTGAGCCTTAGTTAGTTCGAGTTGTTTGTCCGCCCGGCTGCGAGGACTCCGGCAAGAAATGGGCCTCGAATCATTCTACGTACCAGACCCTGAATTAGTCGGAATCGAGTTTCAACGAACTCCTGAAAGCCGTAGGGGCGGGCCTTGGTAAAGCCGCGGAACCAAAGGACCTGTAGATGGCGGGCCCCCGGCGACCCCAAGGGTCGTCCCTACGCGATCAGGTACGGAAACGAAAACGGGGAGCGACCCTTGATCGAACCGGCGACGAGCCTGGCTGACCAAGGATCGCTCCTTGCGAAACCCCGAAGCGTTCGGGGGTTAATCAATAATCGTCCATGCCCATGCCGCCGCCGCCCGGACCGCCTGCAGGCATCGCCGGCTTCCTCTCGGGAATCTCGGCCACCACCGCCTCGGTGGTGAGGAGAAGCCCCGCGATCGAACTCGCGTTCTGGATGGCGAAACGCACCACCTTGGCGGGATCGATGACGCCGGCGTCGGTCAGGTTCTCGAACTTGTCGGTGCGGGCGTTGTAGCCCTCATCCGTCTTCATATCGCGAACCTTGGCCACGACGATGCTGCCTTCCTTGCCGGCGTTGGCGGCAATCCAGCGCATCGGCTCTTCGATCGCGCGACGAATGATCTGAGCGCCCGCCTTCTGGTCCTCCGAGAGGGTCTTGTCCGCCATCAACTTCTCGAGGGCCGGGATGGAGCGGAGCAGAGCGACGCCGCCGCCGGCAACGATGCCTTCTTCGACCGCTGCCTTGGTCGCGTGCATCGCGTCTTCGACGCGGGCCTTCTTTTCCTTCATCTCGGTCTCGGTGGCGGCGCCGACGCGGATCACCGCGACGCCGCCGACGAGCTTCGCCAGACGCTCCTGGAGCTTCTCGCGATCGTAGTCGGACGTGGTCTCTTCGACCTGAGTCCGGATCTGCTTGACCCGGGCTTCGATGTCCTTCGACTTGCCGCCGCCCTCAATGATGGTCGTGTTCTCTTTGTCGATCACGATCTTCTTGGCCCGGCCGAGGTCTTCCATACGGAGGTTCTCGAGCTTGATGCCGAGGTCTTCCGTGACGGCGCGACCGCCGGTCAGGCAGGAGATGTCTTCGAGCATGGCCTTGCGACGATCGCCATAACCCGGAGCCTTCACCGCCGCCACCTTGAGGGTGCCGCGGAGCTTGTTGACCACCAGGGTCGCCAGCGCCTCGCCTTCGACTTCTTCCGCGATGATCACGAGGGGCTTGCCCTGCTGGGCCACCTTCTCGAGAATCGGGAGGAGATCCTTCATGCTCGAGATCTTCTTCTCGAAGGAAAGGATGTACGCGTCCTCGCAAACCGCTTCCATGCGCTCGGAATCGGTCACGAAGTAGGGGGAGAGGTAACCACGATCGAACCGCATTCCCTCGACGACCTCGAGCGAGG
>JANLWV010000291.1:0-2307 GCA_031364765.1 Vicinamibacteria bacterium | reverse complement strand
GTGGTGGTCTCGGGACTTCCGAACATGACGCCGATCTTCTCGCGCAGCTGGTTGATGAAGATGAGGCACGTGCCGCTCTTGGAAACGACCGAGGTGAGCTTGCGCAGGGCCTGGCTCATCAGGCGCGCCTGGAGGCCCATCTGCGCATCGCCCATTTCGCCTTCGAGTTCCGAGCGGGGCACGAGGGCCGCCACCGAGTCGATGACCAGAACGTCGCAGGCGTTGGACCGGATCAGAACTTCGGCGATTTCCAGGGCCTGTTCGCCGTTGTCGGGCTGAGAGACCAGCAGGTTGTCTATATCGACGCCCAGCTTGCCCGCGTATTTCGCGTCGAGAGCGTGCTCGGCGTCGATGAACGCGGCCATGCCGCCGCGGCGCTGCGACTCGGCGATGACATGAAGGGCGAGGGTGGTCTTTCCCGAAGACTCGGGGCCGTAGATCTCGATGACCCGCCCCTTCGGGAAACCACCCACCCCGAGGGCGGCGTCAAGCGAAATGGATCCGGTGGGGATGGACTGGACCTCGATCTTCTCGCGGCCCCCGAGTTTCATGATCGAGCCTTTGCCAAACTGCTTCTCAATCTGAAGCAGGGCGTTGGTGATGGCGGCGTTTCGGTCGGTTCGTTCTTCCGGCATTACGACTCCTTGTAGTTGGTTAGGTTTTTGGAGAGCACGCGAAGTCTGAGGCTCGGAGGTGCTGGATCAGGTCCTAAGGATGGCGAGTTATTTTTCCGACGTGAACGCGAAGACGTGGTTCTGACCGCGGACGATCAGCATCCGATCGGTGATAGCTGGGGTGGCCATCAGGATCTCGCCGACCGGATTCGTGGCCAAAACCTCGAAGGTGGGGCCGGCCTTGACCACGAAGATCTCCCCGTCTTCGGCGGCCACGTAAATACGGCCGTCGCCCGCCACCAGCGAGGCCGAGTGGGCGCTCGGCTTCGCGCTGATGCGGTTCTGATAGAGGCGTTCGCCGGTCCTGGCGTTGTAGGCCGCGAACACGCCGTTGTTCTGAATGGTGTAGAGCTGGTCGCCGTAGACGACCGAGGTAGGGATGTAGGGGCCGCCGCGCTTCGTCTTCCAGGCGAAGACCGCCGGATTGACGTCGTCTTTCACTTCCACTTTGCCTCGCAGTCCCGGCTTGATGGCGAAGATGGGCTGGGTGGGCGGATACCCGGCGGACACGTAGATCAGATCGTTCGCCACGTAAGGCACGGCGATCGTGATCTCCGACGTGAACTTGTCCCCGCCGATCGACCAGAGTTCCTTGCCCGTCGAAGGATCGTAACCGCGGAGGGCGTTGGTGCCGTTGGTGATCAGTTCGGCGCCGGCCTTGCCTTCGTAAACCGTCGGTGTTCCCCAGGACGGAATCTCATCCCGCGAGGTCCGCCAGCGTTCCTTGCCGGTCTTGATGTCGAAGGCGGCGATGAACGAGTCCTTCTGGATGTCGGCCTGAACGATGACGCTGCCTTTATAGATGATGGGGGAGCCGCCCACGCCCCATTCGTAATCGGGATCGTAGAACCAGCCCGCGTTCATCAGGCCCAGATCCTTCTTCCAGAGCGGCTTGCCGCTGGCGAAGTCGAAGATGAACAGGCCCTCAGACCCGAACCAGACGGCGACGTGCTTTCCGTCGGTTGAGGGAGTGCAGGTGGCCTGGCTGGATTTCGTATGCCGCTTGGTTTTGGGCGCGCCTTCGGTTGCGACCTGCTCCCATAGGACCTTCCCGGTCTTGCGGTCGAGGGCGTAGACCTTCCACGTGTGTTTCGCGACGTCGTTCGAGGGTTCGACATCGCCATACAGTCCGTGGCGGAACGGTTTGGGGTCGCTGGATATCGCGGTGGTGACGATCACGCGGTCGCCCCAGACGATGGGCGACGACACCGCGAGACCTGGAATGGGCGTTTTCCACGCGAGGCTCCGCCCCTCCTTGCCGTCGAAGCTCAGCGGCGGATTCATGCCGTCGGCTACCCCGGTCGCCAGGGGTCCGCGGAAGGACGGCCAGTTTTGGGCAGGGGAGAGCGAGGGGGCGAGGGCCAGGGCAAGGGCTAGGCTCGTGAACTTCATTGTCAGTGGCTCCTCTTGAGTTTCATATCGCCACCGCGTGACGCGTAGCGGACAGCGACGACATTTCCCTGGTCGTCGCGCTCGAAAGTGAAGTCGAGCCGGGACTGGACGAACTTAAACCGGTCCCTGGCGAAGGGATTAAGCGGAGTCGTCGCCTGATGGTTGACGAAGATCAGTTTCCCCTCCTTGACCGCTAACGTCTTATTCGTGTCCCCTTCCGAGTAACGGCCTTCGTAACCCT
>JANLWV010000259.1:0-2286 GCA_031364765.1 Vicinamibacteria bacterium | reverse complement strand
CGGGTTGAAGTAGTGGCCCGACTCGAGGTGAGCACTGACCAGGACGATGACGTCGGCGTTGGCGTAGTCGGGGCTCGGTCGATCGAACCCCATCCAGTAGTGGTAACCGGCGCGCCCGCCCGACGAGCAGATGTTGGTGTGCGAATTGTGGCCGTCCACACCCCACGCGGCCAGGACGCGCTCCGTGAATCCGTCCTCACCCGGGCGGCCGACGTGGTACATGACGTCGTTGGGACGCTTGTCGACGATGGCCTTGCGAATCCGGCCCGCGATGTCGTCGAGCGCCACATCCCAGGAGACCCGCTCGAAATGGCCGCCGCCGCGCCTCCCCACCCGCTTCAGCGGATAGAGGATCCGGTCTACGTCGTGAATCTGGTTGAGGGTCGCGGGACCCTTGGCGCAATTTCGTCCGCGCGATCCGGGATGCTCGGGATTGCCTTCGAACTTCCGGACTTCGAGGGTTTCCTTGTCGATGTACGCAAGCAGGCCGCAGGCGGATTCGCAGTTGAAGCAGGTGGTCGGAACCAGGATCTGGCGCAGCTCTTTGCGCTTCGGCCACGACTTCGAGTCCAGCTCGACCCAATCGTCCCAGCGTTCCTTCGGCGGGAATGAAGCAAGTTCACCCCCGCTCGGTCCCGGATAGAAAGTCTCGTCGCGTTTCGCGGTGTCGCGTTTGAAGGCGTCCACCGCCTTCTCGTTGCCGTCGATGGGAAGTCTGGTGGCGCTCATGCGAGGGGCACCGATTGACCGGCCTGGACGTGGGCATGCTCCCAGGCGAGCAGGCCGAGGAGGGCGCACAGGGCGCCGATCGCGCCCAGCCACGGAGTCGCGAGTCCAACAATCGACAAGGACATCGCGGCAAGGAAGTAAGGCTTGAACTCGCCATGCGTTATCTCGCGCGCCGCCACCCGAGCATGAGCGGTGCCGTGGGTCATGCTCACCTCCGAGAACACCATCGCGAGATGGATCGCACTGAAGAGCGGGACAAAGGAATCCCAGTCCCGATCGCCCACAATCCGCCAGATTGCCGCTCCGGCGAGCAGGGCCTGGATGGCGAAGTGGGAAGGCAACATGGGGTTTTGCCAGAGATCACGCGCTTTGGCCTGAGCGAAGAGGTAGGCCGTGTAGACCGCGGTGCCAAAGGCGAGAGGAACCCCGAGCCAGGCGAGCCACGCTGCGACTTCGCCATTTCCCAACAAGCCGGCGGCAAAATGAGCGGCCAGCACCACGCCAAAGGCCGAGATGAGAACGCCTCCTCTCACCAGCCAGCTCTTCCACTGTGGCCGCAGGAACAAATAGTAGAAGCGCGTCGGTTGTTTCAGGTCCCCGATGAGCAGGAGCCCGGTGAGCACTAGGAAGAACCCCGCCAGAACCGGAACGCCGAGACGCCACTTCGCGGACGATTCCCAGAAGGGGGCGGATGTCGCAAAAACCCCACAAAGATAGGCGCCGCTAGCGATCGACTTCGTCCACGTATAGGCCGACACCCGCCAGTCCCAGGGCCGATTGTGCGGAACGTCATACGACAGGATCGCGGCGGCGGAAGAGGTGGTGCGGACATTGCCGGACGAGTACGTGGACGAGGACGAGTCCGCATCCGCGCCCGTACCCGTGGACGTGGACGTACTCGTACTCGTCCGTGACGTCCCTGTTCCCGAGGTGATTGTTTTCCCTTCCAACCGACCAGCCTGCTCACTCCACATGAAGATCCCGCCCTTCGGCCGACGAGCGGCGAGAGGGTCGAGGGTCGCCTGATCAGCGCCCTTATAGAAGAGCTTCGGCCGAGTGTCCTTCTCCGGCCGCCGCACCGCCACCACCTCCTGATTGATGATCCGCGCCACCTTCGAAGCCGGATCGTTCATGTCCCCCACCAGAATCGCCTGAGTAGGACAAACCACGACGCACGCCGGCTCCAGCCCGACCTCAAGCCGATGAGCGCACAGGTTGCACTTCTCGGCAGTGTGATCCTCGGGATTGATGAAGATCGCATCGTAAGGACAAGCCGCGATGCAGGCCTGGCACCCGATGCACCAATCCTTGTCGAAATCCACGATCCCGTCTTTCCTCTGGAACATCGCAGAGGTAGGACAAGCCGTCACACAGGGAGGGTTCTCGCACTGATTGCAGCGAGTGACCTGAAACGCGCGCCGAGCCGTCGGGAAGACGCCGATGTCGACATTCTTCACATATGTTCGATGCACCGAAAGTGGAACATCGTTCTCCGACTTGCAGGCCGTGGAGCAGGCATGGCAGCCAATGCAGCGTGTCTGGTCAATAACCTTCGCC
>JANLWV010000257.1:0-3131 GCA_031364765.1 Vicinamibacteria bacterium | reverse complement strand
CGAACGATGTCCTTCGACCGGCCCACGATGAACGACAGAACGAAGGGACCCACCGCGGCATAGAGAAGGTAGGAACGGAACGTTGTCAGCGTCCAAATCAAAACGGCTGCGGAAGCAATTCGACTCGGGATCATTCTTCCTTTCAGTTCCGCCATCTCTCTGGCCAGACGCATCAGAAGCCACTGGACCCAAACGTCGCGAACCATGACTGACGACCACAGAATCATCGATGGGAAAAACGCCATGAACTTCGCGGCCCTTAGAGCTGCGACATCACTTCCTCCGATGAGGCGGGTGAGGCGATACAGTTCCAGAACGGCTCGCGATCCAACCCAAGCGTTCAGCAGTTTGGGCAGCAGCGGAACCGAGCCGAAAGGGAGGTACAGTGCGGCCACAATGTAGTAGTACCCCTTTGTCTCTCCCTGGAACCCTGTTATGGGGTTTACGGGAATCTCCCCTCTCCAGTACCTTGCCAGGTAGTCTCCACGGACATCATAGGTCTGCTCATCCGGAGCGAAGAGTCCCGGTGGGGTGAAGAGGTGGATCACAATCGCGGCGGCCGCGCGCACAAAAAATGCCGTGCGCGCCAGCCGTGCCGCCGTGAGATCAGCCCCAGACATTCCGAAAGCTTACGCGGAGGGGACGAAAGTCCATCCGCGGGTCCGGGAAGCCTGAGCCCTCAAGCAGACCGCGGAGCAAACGATCCCATCGGCCGCACATCGATCCCCCCCGCGTCGCGCAGGGCGCGAACCCTGTCAAAAACTGCGCGAAGGCCCGCCATCATTGACTGATAGCGATCCGCAAGGTTCGTGGGATGGAACCAGAGATGGAAGACCCTTCTCTGATCGGCCGCATTCTCCAGACCGGAAATCGCCCGCCGCACTCTCCGTCCGACCGGAATCAGCCCCCGAATTCCATGCGCGGGAAGGTAAATCATCGAACCCGGAAGATTGACGGGCCCTTCCGATGTTGTCTCGGGTAACACGGTGGGTGCGGCAGTCCCAGCAGCCGCTTCGAGCAGGTGAGCGAGCCGCCCGAGAACCCCTGGGTTCTCATCACGCTCGTACCAGCGCGGCCCCGGCCCGCGGAAGACCCGAATTCCGTTCGCGGCGAGCACATCCAGATGTCCGGCCCGGTTCCGGGGGAACACGAAGGAAATTGCCCGCGACCCAGTCCAGGCCGCCGCCTGCACACAGGCGTTCATTTCACTCTCCGCCACTTCTCTCGAACAGCCCGGGTCGCCCCAGATGACGTGAGAGAACGAGTGGAACCCAATCTCCTGCCTGGTGGGGCAGGCGAGAATCTTCTCAACCAGGCTTTTCCCCAGAAAGACCGATTCGTTGTTCTCTCTTCCACCCGGATCGTGGTGAAACCAGTCTTCACGAAGCCAGGCATGGGTGGGCCGTTTCAGTTCCGCATGCTTTCCGTCGCAGGCATCGAGAAACAGATGCCCCACGATGCACCACGTGGCGGGAATCTCGAACTCATGGAGAAGCGCCAGCAGGTCGTCGATGATACGGCGCCGTTCAAAAAGGCAAGCCCGCCTGAAACCCTCGGGACCGGCGAGGTCCTGGGTTCCCCAAATCAGCTCGAAATCGAGAGAGAGCGTGAACACCCCGCGTCCCAACATCGTCATCTAAACGCCCTTTCGAGCGATGACCACGAACATGTTAGAGAGCTCGCGTAGGGGCCCAAGATCCGCGACTCTGGCATCAACCGGCTCCCATGCGTGCAGCACAGGCCGCAGTATCGGCCGCGCGAGGCGCTCGATCCAGTTGATCGGCCCCAGGTAAACGCCATGCACTTCGACCTGGTCGAAACCTGCGGCCTTGAATCCCCGCGACAACTCACCGCCCGTTGTGAAGTACTGCCGGAGGGCCGTCAGGCCGGGCAGCTTTCCTGAAGCGCTCAGCCGATTGACGAGCGCATACGCGTTCAAGCTGAAACGAGGGCACGCGGTGACGACCGCCATTCCGCCCGGCGCCAGAACCCGGCCCATCTCCTTCACGGCTGGTCGAAAGTCGGGCAGATAGCGCAGCACCTCGATCGACAGGACCCAGTCGAACGATTTGTTCTCAAACGGCAGTGCCTCGACATCGGCCGCGCGAATATCGACTCGAGGATTGATCCGGCGCGCGACTTTCAGCATCTCTTCAGACCCGTCGACGCCCGCGCCCCGAAATCCGCGGGCCTGAAGATCGCGAAGATGGTGGCCGGTGCCGCAGCCGACGTCGAGAAGTCCCTGGTCGCCGCCTACGGCAGGGATGGCGCGTTCGAGCCAGACCTGAAGCCGCTTCCGGCTGTAGACGAAGCAGTTCGAGTAGGGGTCTTTGGCCTCGCCCTCATACCGCTCCTCGAACTGGCCGGCCTGGTCCGAATGCGTCCTGACCGCAGCTTTCTTCTGTCTCTCGTGGTCCACCAATGAAGTCTACCGGCCGCGCCGCGTCAGAAGCTCGCGGTAGAGCGTCGCCATATCCCCCAGCAGGCGCGCCACGGAGTAGCGCTTCAACAGCGCAGCCTGTCCCACCGCCGCCATTCGAAGTGAGGCCTCCGGCGAATCGAGCGCCCCTTGAATGGCCCGCGCTGTTTCTTCCGGCGACCGCGCCGGCACGAGAGCCCCGAATCGCCCGCCCTCCAGGAGATCTGGGGTGCCGCCCACGGCTGTCGCCACCACGGGGCGGCCGGCGGCGAGCGCTTCGATCAGGGCGACCGGGGTTCCCTCATTCAAGGAAGTGTTCACGACCAGATCCAGATCGCCAAACACCTCCGCCACGTCTTTTCGCCAACCGAAGAAGTGAACCCGGTCGCCGAGAGCCGAGGTGGCGCGCGCTTCGAGACGCGCGCGGTCCTCGCCGTCGCCCACCACCGCGAAACGGATGCCATCCGAAATGGACGCCACTCTCAATGCGGCGTCAATAAACGTGTCGACGTCCTTTATCGGAACCAGCCGGCCCACAATTCCGACGACCCGCGCGTCGTTCGCCCAGCCCGCCTCCTTTCTCACGGCTCCCCGGGGCAAGATCCCCGCCAGCGGCTGAAGATCAAGGCCGAGCGGCAGGACGCGAACACGGCTTGCGGGTGCCACGCCGAGGCGCACCAGGTCGTCCTTGACCGATTCCGAAACGGTCAAC
>JANLWV010000256.1:0-2052 GCA_031364765.1 Vicinamibacteria bacterium | reverse complement strand
GCGGTGAACCTGAAGCGCATCAACACGCTGGGATGGGCTCCCGCATGAAGGTTGGAGGACGTTTCCGCTCATCTTCGAGCAAGTCGATTCATCCTCTCGGCCAATGCGCAAGCATCCATGGTCGGCGACCCAGGACGCGAGCCTGCACCGACCTCTTTTCAGCGGTCAGGGATCACTCCTGCCGCCCAGACTCCTAGCTCTTTCGGGCTCGGCCGGGTGTCGTGCCAAAGAAGGCTTTGTAGGCGACGACGAAACTGGCGGCGTTGGCGTAGCCCACTTCGTGAGCCACCGATTCGAGGGAAAGGTCGGTGGAACGAAGGCGGCGTTCGGCCAGCCGCATGCGCGATGCGGTCTGATAGGCCGAGAGCGTCATGCCATACACCAGCTTGAAAGCCGCCCGAAGCTTCGTCCGATTCATGGCCGCCATCCGGCCGAGCTCTTCGACGTCGTAGTGCCGGGCTGGGTTCTCCTCGATCAGGCTGCGAACGTTCTCCAGTCGCGCCGCTTCGGCGGCGCTCGGTCCTGCGGCCTTCGGTGTCGAAGACGAGAGGGTGTCGAGGGCCGCGGCCAGGAAGGCCGTGGCGGTGGCTTCGGCATGGATATCGAGGAAAGTGGGCGACAGCCTCAGCAGGTCGTCCAGACTCGACATCACGGACATCAGTCGTCCGGAAACACGGCCCTCCCGATGGAAGGGTCGCTTTCCAAGGATGACATCGCGGGCCGGCACTGGAAGCTGGGCCAGCCGATCCCCCAGGCGGGCCCTGAGCAACGAGGGCTTGATGACGATGGAGATCGACCGCTCGGGTGCTGTGCCACTCCCGCGGATGATCCTCCCCTTTTCCTGAAAAACCAGAGTCAGGTCCAGGCCCTTCATCTCCACCCTTTCCCGGCCGATCTGATAGGTCCGGTCCCCTTTGGTGAGGAGGCCGGCGCGAATGGAGATGCGATCCTCGCGAACCCGGGTATCGATTTGTGCGGCCTCGGTATGCGGGGTCGAGCACATCGCGAACATCACGATGTCGCGGGTCGAATAGACGAGGAAATCGGGCGGAACGGCGCCCCCGACAGACTCTCCGGAAATCGGGGCCTCCCACCGGACGATTTCCATCCCGAACGCCCTGAGTTGCGCGCGGAAGGTCTCCTGCTTGGGCGCGTCGCGAATCGAGTACAGGTGGCAGGGCATGGGTGGCTGAATTCGCGAGGAGGCCCTGGCTACCGAACGCGCCGAACCATGGCCGTGCCGCTCGCGGGACACGCGCTCTTGAACTCCTCAGGTCTCATGGCTCAGTTCTTCGGGAAGATCAAAGGTAGCGCGGTTTCCGATGTGAACATGCAGCGCGCATTGTGTCCGCAGAGCGGGACGATGGTGATCGTGTGCTTGGCGCCGAACTTCTCGCTCACGTACCTCGCGAAAGCCTGGCCCCGCGCGAGGCGGGTGGGCCCTTGCGCCATGGCCGGACACGAACCATCGAAGCCCCCGAGGGGAAGGATGTCCGTTTCGCCGAGCAGGTAGGTGGTCGGGCGCGCCGCCATCTGCGTCCGGATCTGCTCGGGGGACTGCTTCGCCGCGTATCCGCTGAGGTTGTTGAGGCCGAAGGGCCATTGATCGTAGGTGACGCAGTTACGCGCGTCGCCGAGCGGGCGGAAGGCCAAGGCACCCGCCGCTGCTTGCGGAATGTATCCCGGAGGGTTCGCGGTCAGTGAATACGCGGCGATGGTCGGCCGGGCGTCATCCGGATAGGCATAGCTCGAGGGATTCGAGACGACGTACGTCACCGCCACGCCGAGCCGGTCGTGAACCTGATTCGTCATTTCGTAGCGATTCACCACCTGCCCGCCGGCGGAGTGCCCGGCAACCACGATCGCCCGGAGATTCGGAAACAGTTCCTTGCGCGCCACCTTGCGCAGGATCTCGTCGACGAAGTCGAACGACGTCACGGTCGCGTGGCTGATCGAAGCACCGCCCGAACGCCAGGTGTTGCAGGGCCAGCTGATCTCGCCCTGACCAAGGGCGTCCTGGCATGAGGCCCCGTCGTTCGAGGCCATCCGCGG
>JANLWV010000240.1:0-5488 GCA_031364765.1 Vicinamibacteria bacterium | reverse complement strand
GTCGCGTGGGCGGCGATTGTCGTGATCGTCTTTCCACCTCTATTCGGATACCTCTGATTGTCTTGCACCGCCCCCTTACGGGTGGGCGTGCGGAAGACACCAGCCTTTCCTGACCAATGAACAAACGGCTTGTGGGAAGCGTCTAATCTCACATGGCCATCCCACACTCGGACGGACCGACTCTTCAGAGGCCGCTCCGGCTGTGGCCCGGCGTGGTCGTCGCGGTGGTGATCGTGTTGGGCACGTTGGCAGCCATTGTCGTGCCCGATCTCATGCTCGTTGGGATGATCGGGGCCTTCGGCGGGGGGTTCGCGGTCGTCTTGTGGTGGGTGTTCTTCAGCCGGGCGGCCTGGCCCGACCGCTTGGGCGCCGTCGTCCTGATGGTCGTCGCCGTGCTCGCGACGCAGAGCTTCCTCCACCCGTCGATCGCGGGCGGGGCGCAGGGGAAGATGGGCTACATCCTGCCCGTCCCTGTCCTGGGCCTCGCTTTCGTCGTATGGGCCGTGGCCAGTCGCCGGCTCGGGAGCGGGCCTCGGCGCGCCTCGATGGTCGCCGCCATCCTGCTTGCTTGCGGACTATTCACGCTCCTGCGCACCAGCGGCGTGAGCGGCGATGCCTTCGTGAATCTCCACTGGCGGTGGACGCCGACTCCTGAGGAACGGCTCCTGGCCCGAGAGCCCGTGGCGTTCCCGTCCGCGCCGAAAACCGCGGAGATACCCGAGCCGCGGCCCCCTGCCCGGGCGAGCGACGCGCCGACTTTGACCACGCTGGCTGAAGCACCCGCGAAGTCGTCCGAAAAGCGGCCCGTGGCCCGAACCGGCGGCGAGCCGGCGGCGATCCCAAAGGCTCCAGCGGCCACGGAGACGCGCGCCCTCTGGCCCGGCTTTCGCGGACCCGAGCGCGACGGCGTCGTTCGCGGCCCGCGGATCAAGACCGACTGGGTCGCCTCGCCTCCGGTCGAGTTGTGGCGTCGGCCGATCGGACCCGGCTGGTCGTCCTTTGCCGTCGACGGCGACCTCCTCTACACCCAGGAACAGCGCGGTGACGACGAGATCGTCGCCTGCTACAAGGTGAGCACCGGCGAGCCAGTGTGGCGACACCTCGACCGTGCCCGGTTCTGGGAATCAAATGCCGGGCCCGGCCCGCGCGGGACGCCGACCCTCAGCAACGGTCGTGTCTACACATTAGGCGCCACCGGAATCCTGAACGCGCTCGACGCCACAGACGGCGCCGTCTTTTGGTCGCGCAACGCGGCCGCCGACACGGGCGTAGAGATCCCGGGCTGGGGCTTCACCAGCTCGCCTTTGGTGGTGGGCGACATCGTCATCGTAGCCACGGCCGGCCGGCTCGCCGCTTTCGACGCCAAAACCGGCCATCCGCGCTGGCTCGGCCCGACCGGCGGCGCTGGCTACAGCTCGCCACATCTGGTGACGATTGACGGCGTCGCTCAGGTCCTGCTGCTCCGAGGATCCCGCTCGACCAGCGTCGCGCTGATCGACGGCGCTCTTCTGTGGGAGCACGTGTGGCAGCCGGGCGCCAGCATCGTGCAGCCGGCTCTGGCCCCGGACGGTGACATCCTCATCAATTCCGCCGATGCCATGGGCGGGAACGGCATCCGCCGCATCAAGGTAGCACACGGACCCGCTGGATGGACCACGGAAGAGCGGTGGACGTCGCGCGGGTTGAAGCCCTACTTCAATGACTTCGTCGTTCACAAGGGCGATGCCTTTGGCTTCGACGGCAGCATTCTCTCGTGCATCGACCTCAAGGATGGTCAGCGCAAGTGGAAGGGCGGACGCTACGGCGCCGGCCAGATGGTCCTGTTGTCCGACCAGGATTTGTTGCTCGTGCTTTCGGAGGGCGGTGAGCTGGCGCTGGTCGGGGCGACCCCCGACCAGTTCACGGAGGTCGCGCGGTTCAAGGCGATCGAGGGTAAGACCTGGAACCACCCGGTGCTGGTCGGCGACGTCCTGCTGGTTCGCAACGGCGAGGAGATGGCCGCCTTCCGGCTGTCCCTCGCGGACCGCTGACCCGGCCTCTTTGTTTGTCGGCTCAGCCCTCAAGCACCCCGCGCGCCACCAGAACCCTCACCACGGTGGCGTCCGTGCTCAACCCCGCCGACCGTGCGAGCAGGGCTATCTTTGGAGGCAGATCCAGCGTCAGCTTCTTCTCGAGCACCGAACACCTCTCTACGGGAAATCGCTTTGTCCACGCGTCCCACCAGGGAGCCACGCGTTTCGACACCGGCTCGATCACCAGGAGTCGCGATCCCTTCAAGACCCAGGGTAGAACGCGTTCCGCGATCAGGTCGCGCTTCGCATCGTCGAGTTCGTTGAGGGTCCAGCCGATGACGATGCCTTCCGGCCGTCGCCCGGCGTCGAGGGCCTCGGTGATCGACCGGCTGGTTTCGCCCTTGACGCGAAGCGTCTGATACGTCCACCTCGCCTCATGGAGAGCGAACGACGATCGGTCGGCGCCGATGAGACTCGTGGGGTTTTTGCTGCCAAGGGCCCAGGCCGCGCCGCAGACCCCCGTGCCGCAACCGAGATCGAGAATCACAGCACGTCCCGGGCCCCCAAAGGAAAAACCCAGGTCGAGATCCCGAACCAGAACGTCGGCGGCCAGGAAATGGGTGGCGCCATAGTAGAGGGCGAAGGCGGCGCGTTTGCCGCGACCGTCGAGAGCGCGTGCGAGGCCCCTTTCCTCGCGTTTTTCGACATAGCCGGTGGAAAGCGCGCGCAGAGCCCGCGTCAACTCGCCGAACTTGAGATCCTTCAGATGCCGGTTCAGGAGGGCATCCAGGTAGCGGGCGGTCCGGGCCGGAGCTGGGGGTTGTGGTGGGCTCAAGGACCGGCCTTGACCTTGACCACGACACCCGGGAGACCGAGCGCGTATCGCGACCCCATGAGCTGGGACGGCGTCAGGTAGCCCGGGCGACGCGCGGTCGCCGGATCGAGAAGACGTTCCACCACACCCAAAGAGGCGGTGACCGTGAGGTCGTAACCATTCGGCGTCTCGATTTCGACGCGCGCCGTTCGGCCATCGCGAGCCCTTGCCTCTCCCCAGATGTAGCAGTTCGTTTTCGCTCGCTTCTCGGGCGAGGGCGCCTTGACCGAGGCGGCCATGCGACCCTGGAGAAACCGGGTAATCGGCCGGAAACGCAGAAGAGGGCGCACCCAGTTGAGCCTTCGGGCCGACGCGATGGACGACGAGGAAGCGGTCATGTACACCTCGATGTCGGGTATCCCGGTGGTGACGTGGGCGGTGAACACATCCCCCCACGGAATGGTCATGGCGAGCCGGGGCTTGTCTCCGCGCATGAAAGTGCGGGTCTTGAACGCGAGCGGGACGTTGACCAAAGCCCCGCCCACTCTGACTCGGCCGCCTTTGGCCAGGCCCGCGACACTCGTCTTCGCGGTGCCGACGCTGGGGCCTCCGGCTGCTTCGAAGGCTAGGACCAGGGAGGAGGCGTCGGGAAGGGCCTCTTTGAGCAGCGCGGCTACGCAGTCCGTGGGGACGACATCGAAGCCAACCCCGGGAACCAGGCAGATTCCGCGCTCCGCCGCCGCGGCGGACCGGTCGTGGCAGGCCGAAAAAACGTCGATTTCCCCGGTGATGTCGAGGTAGTCGACACCCCCTTCAAGGCAGGCGTCGACCATGGGACGTGAGGTCTCGGAAAAGGGCCCGGCACAGTGCAGAACGAGGCGGCACCCGGCCAGGGACGTGCTTAGGGCTCGAGGATCCTGAAGGTCGCCGGGAGACGCGGCGGTTTGCAGGCGCGTCGCCAGGGCCTCGATGGCGTCGCGATTCCGCCCGGCCAGACGGGGTCGATGGCCACGCCTCACCGCCTCCTCGGCGATCAGGGAGCCGGTATAGCCGTTCGCCCCATAGATTAGCCAGTTGGTATCCGTGTCAGAATGGGGGATCGTCATGGCCTCAACGCTATCGTGGAGCGTAGCAGACCGGCCTTCAGGGCGACCTTTTTCAAGACAAACACCAGAATCTTCTTCCCATGGCAAGTCTTTCCGGCCTAGAATCGGGAGAATTCGTCGCCGTCCACAAAAGCAAGGGCGAAAAACTCGAAAAAACCATGACCTCCTTCGGCGCTTCTCTTCGTCGCGAACGCGAACTGCGAGGTGTTTCGCTCCACGAGATTGCTGCGTCCACGAAGATCGGCGTCACCATGCTGAAGGCGATCGAAGACGACCGCCTCGACAAGCTCCCTCAAGGTCTTTTCGTGCGGGGCTTCGTGCGCGAGTACGCGCGCTTCCTCGCCCTCGACGAACAGAAGATCCTGACGGAGTTGAGCTTCCACGCAACTCCGGCCCCGGTGGTCGATCACACGGTGGGCGAAGGAGGGCGGCGGGTCTCGAGCCGGCTCGCCGCGCGCCGGGTCAACGGCGGTCTCGCCGCCTCGGTCTTCGGAATCGTGGCGGCCATGATTCTGAGCCCTAGGTTCTCGGCCCCGCCGACTCCCCCATCGGTCATTCCGCCGGTCGACGGCTTCGCCAGTCCGGCCAAAGGCGCCGCGAGAGCGGTCCCGCCCGAAACGGTCGCGGGCCCGTCCTCAGTGCTTCCTCAACCGCTGCAATTGACTCTGACCGCGACGGAGGATTGCTGGATCGGCCTCGATGTCGGCGGCGATCGGGTTGAGAACCGAGTGCTGAAAAAGGGCGAGTCGTTCTCCATCACGGCAAGGCAGAACGCATTACTCGCGGTTGGCAACGCCGGCGGTCTCCTCGTCGCCATCGACCGTGGGCCGCCGAGACCCCTTGGAAATCGCGGCGAAGTCAAGCGAAACATCCCCCTATCGCCCGAAGCCATCGGCGCCCTTTCTGCCGGTCTCCAAAGCGTTCCCCCGAAACCCATCGGCTGAGGTCAGGGTGTCTTTGAATAAGACCCAGGCCAAGGCCGACTGATGGCCGACGCACGCGAGGCCAATCCGCTCGTCGATCAGATTCGTCGCGGAGGCGTGCCGCTCGAAGTCAGGATGATGGCGGCCGAGGGCGCCCTTCCCCTGAAGCCGGAGGACCTCGTCGACCTGCTCGAGTTGATGCACCGGGACCCGCTGGTCGAAGTGGCGAGCCTCGCCACCAAAACCTTCACCGCGATGGGCGTCGACACGTTATTCCCCCTCGTGAACGCCAAAGACGCGTCGCTCGCCATTCTCGCGTGGACCCTCCAAGTCAGAAGCGACCCGAAGCTGCTCGAAGCCTGCCTGCAGAATCCGAGCACTCCCGACGAGGCGATCTTTCACCAGGCCCACCGGCTCCCCGAGGCACTGGCCGAGCTGGTCGTGATCAACCAGACGCGCCTCTTGCGATACCCCCCTCTGCTCGAGCGCATCGAGTCAAACCCGACCCTGTCAAGAGACCAGCGAAGGCGCCTTGCCGAGGAAGTGACGCAGGTAGACGGAGACGCTCTGACGGACCAGCCGCCGGAGACGCAGGCCGTTGGGCTCGACGACCTCACACTGGATGCCGCGATT
>JANLWV010000216.1:0-6018 GCA_031364765.1 Vicinamibacteria bacterium | reverse complement strand
AGGCCATGGATGTTCTCGTGGCCTTGGCTCCGCAGCACGCCCTGCCCCATCTCAAGTCCGTTCTTTCGGTCGGCAGCCCGCCGGAGAAACTCCGGGCCATCCAGCACCTCGCTTCGCCTGCGTGCTCCGAGAAGGATCGTGAGGGGTGCGTGGCCGCGCTGGCCCCCATGCTTCTGGATTCGACCGAGGCCATCGCCGCGGCGGCGGCTTCGGGATTCTGCGCTATCGCGACCGAAGATGACTATTTCGACAAGGCGGCGCCCCTCCTCGACGACAACCGGCTGGAACTCGCGAGAATCGCGCTTCAGGGCCTTTCCCGTTTCAACACGGCGCGAGCCACCCGGGCCCTTTCCCGCAAACTCCGCGAGGGGCCCAATTCAATCCGGCAGGCCGTGCTCGGCGTCCTCGAAGTGCGTCGCGATGAGAGCGCGGTACCGCTGCTCGTGGAGGCTCTTGGCCTCAAGAATCCCCTCCTCCGCAGCGCGGCCGCCAATCTTCTCTCTCAGCTGGGACAGGAGGGGAGGACCGATCTCTCGCGCACCGTCTTGTGGCTCCTCAAGAGCCGCGATCCCGACGTCCGGCGGTTCGGGGTCGAACTCGCCCGCTCGGCAGGGAAGCCCGACGAGCTCTGGCCGCAGCTTGTGGAGTATCTCCGCGACGAAGATTGGTGGGTGAGGGAAAGGGTCGGGGACGTTCTGGTGGAGATAGCGGCCGCTTCCATCCTGCGCCCGGTGGCTCAACTCCTCTCCGAATCCGAGCCGCTCATCCGTCGGTTCGGCACCGATATGCTTAAGCGCCTCAAGAGTGGGGCGTCGCTTGGGACCCTCGTGCGCGTGGCCGATTCGGATGTTGATTGGTGGGTTCGCGAGGGAGCGGTGGAAGCGCTCGGCGAGATCGGAGACCCGCGGGTGGTTCCGCATCTGGTGGACATGATGACCCGGGCTCCGGAGCTCCAGGTCTCGTGCCTCCGGGCGCTCGGGCGGCTCAAAGCCAAAAGCATGTCGACGCATGTGGCGGCGCTGCTCTCCTCGCCCGACGCCGACGTCCGGGGCGCCGCGCTCGACTGTCTCACGGAGTGCGAGGCCGTCGAGGAGGTGCCTTCCGTCCAGGCCGTGCTTGAGGACTCGCATCCCAGAAACCGTCTGCGCGCACGGGAGTTTCTCCTCCGTTTCGCCGCCGAAAGACGCACCGGAGACGCCTCGGCCACCGGTAGTTTGCTCGATCAACTCTTGGCGGATGCCGTGAACCTGGAGGCCGACGATCTGGTTCTGCTGTCGAATCGAACCGCCGCGATCAAGCGGTCGGGGCGGATGGAGGAGCTTCCGGGTCCTCCTATCTCCGCAGATGCATTGCGCGCTTTGCTCCTGCCGCGTCTTTCTGCCCCCCAGCGCGAGGAGATCGCCGCCCTCAAGGACGTCGATTTCTCCTACGAGGTTCCGGGGACGGAACTGCGTTTTCGAGCTCACGTCTTCAACGAGATGGGCGGCCTCGCCGCGGTTTTCAGGACGATTCGAAACACCCTTCTGGACCTCGAGAGCGCCGGGTTCCCCGCGATCGTCAAGGGCTTTCAAAGTTTAAAAGACGGTCTGGTGCTGGTCGGCGGTCCCACGGGGTCGGGGAAGTCCACCACCCTCGCCGCCCTGATCGACGCCATCAATCGGAGCTCGGGCTATCACATCCTCTCCATTGAGGATCCAATCGAAGTGGTTCATACCAACAAGAAAAGCCTCGTCAATCAGCGCGAAATCGGCGCCCACGTTCCCTCCTTCGCAACCGCTTTGCGGGCCGCGCTCCGTCAGGATCCGGATGTTCTCGTGATCGGCGAAGTCCGCGACTTCGAGACGATCTCCGCCGCGGTGAGCGCGGCCGAGACCGGCCATCTCGTCTTCGGTTCCGTTCACACCACCTCGGCCGCCTCCACCGTCGATCGATTGGTCAGCGCCGCTCCGTCCGCCCAGCAGGACCACATGCGCAGCCTGCTGGCGGGAAGCCTCCGCGCCGTGATCTGCCAGTTTCTTCTGCGACGACTCACCGGCGGCCGGTGTCTCGCCGTCGAGGTTCTGATCAACAACGACGCGGTCGCCAGTCTCATCCGCAAGGGGAAGAGCTTCCAGATCCCGTCGGTCATCGCCACCTCCCGCGAACAGGGCATGCAGTTGATGGACTCGGAGCTCATGAGGCTGTTCAAGGAAGGCCTGGTGAGCGCGGAAGAGGTTTATATGAAGGCGGCCAACAAGAAAGACTTCGAGAGCCTCGAGGCCGCCCCCTAAAGGGACGCGGTCAAACAACCGGTATGGCGCGCATCGACTCCTTTCTTCGTCTGGTCGCGGAACAAAAGGCGAGCGACCTCCACTTCCATGCGGGGGCGCCGCCCACCATTCGGTTTGATGGAGACCTGCTGGCTCTGCCTTTCCGGACGCTCTCCGACGTCGAGGCCCGGCGATTCCTCGAAGAGATTCTCACCACCGAGCAGAAGGAGATCCTGTCCGTCCAGGGGCAGGTGGATGTCATCTACGCTCTGCCTCAGGTGGGCCGTTTCCGGGGCAGCATCTTCAGCCAGGTCGAGGGTTGGAGCGGCGTCTTCCGCGTGATCCCCGGTTCGATTCCGACGCTCGACGATCTGGGTCTGCCTCCGTCCGTCGAGAAGCTCTCGCGCCTGCAGAACGGTCTGGTTCTGGTCACCGGGCCGACCGGCTCAGGCAAATCCACCACCCTGGCCGCTCTGGTGCGTCAGATCAACGAGCGATCAGCGCGGCACATCATCACGGTTGAGGATCCGATTGAATATGTGCACGAGCCGGTTCTGAGCCGGGTCACCCAACGACAAGTAGGAAGACACGTCGAGAGTTTCGGGGCCGCCCTTCGTTCCGCGCTCCGGGAGGCGCCGGATGTCCTGGTCATTGGTGAGATGCGCGACTCGGACACCATCCAGCTCGCCCTGTCCGCCGCCGAGACCGGAGTCCTCGTCTTTGGAACGCTTCACACCAACACGGCGGCCCGCGCGGTCGACCGCATCCTCGACACGCTCTCCGAAGAGATTCGGGACCATGCTCGCGGCGTGCTCTCCGTGCTGCTCCGAGGAGTGTTGGCGCAGCGGCTGCTCCGCCGGGCCACCGGCGACGGCCGGGTGGCGGCGGTGGAAGTTCTCGTCGGGTCACCGGCGCTTGGGCACATGATCCGGGAAGCGAAAACGCATCAGATCGAAGGGATATTGCAGTCGGCCAGCGACCTTCAAGGAACGCTCGGATTCGACAACTGTCTCTACCGGCTGGCCCGGGAACGACTGGTCACCGCGGATGAGGCGGTCGCGTTCTCCCGCGCTCCCGAAGCCCTTCGTCGCAGACTTGCCGAGATGCCGCGAGACGACCAGTGAGCGAAGAGGGGAAGGCCTCCCGAGAGGACCACTCGGATCAGGAAGTCCTCGCCCTCCTGGCTCGAGGGAGCCAACTCGAAGGGGAGGGAAAATTTCTCGACGCGGCGAAGATCATCGCCTCCACGCTGCCGTCGGGTGTGGGGGACATCCCGAAAGCTCAGCTGCCGGCGGCGAAGCGCGCCGCCTTCCTCTTCTCCCGTGCGGGCGACGTTCGGTCGGCGGCTCAGATCACCGTGCGTTTTCCGATCGATCTGGCTCTGCTGGTGGCCGACGAGACCGGACAGACCGTCGGTCTTGCCGCGGCCGCCCTGGCCGAATCCGGGGGACGGCCCGAGCTCGCGTTCAGGCTGAGGTCCTGGCTCGGTCACTATTCCGGCGCGGCCCGCCTGGCCCGGCAATTGGGCCGGCACAAAGAGGCCGGAGAGTTGTTCTCAAGGGCGCAGATGCCGATCGAGGCTTGTCGCTCTTTCAGCCAGGGGGGCGAGCTACACCGCGCGATCGAGGCGCTGCTCGGCCTGGAGCCGACGGATCCATCGTATCGGGGGGCCTGCGTGACCGCTATCCGCCTGGCCAGCGAGGAGGGGGACATGACCTTGGCGCTCGATCACTTTCTTTCGTCGTTTCTTGGAATCACGCCCCATGATCCGACCGAACTCGATGCTCTCACCCTCCTGGCCAAGCTCTACCTCCGCAAGGGACTCCGGGATAATGCGCGTCGCGTGGCGACCGTGCTTCTGGCCGCGGATCCATCCCACCCCGTCGCGACCGAGATCGAGGCCTCCCTGGAGCTACAGTCTCAGCGGTCCGACGAGGCCTCGCTTCTCCCCGATCTGCCGGCCCCCCCGAGCCTTCCAGATCCCGAAGATATCCTCTCCGCTCCCGGCCGCCTGCCCATAGCCGGGGTGTTTGGCGTGGGGACTCTGGTCGAAGGCCGCTATCGGCTGGTGGAGCGAATCGGCCGCGGGGGAACCTCGGCCATCTTCAAGGCGCTCGACACTGTCCTGGGCGACCACATTGCTCTGAAGGCGTTTCTTCAGGCCGTGCCGGACGAGAACGCCGACCGCCGGATTCGGCGCGAACTGAGGATGGCGCGGGAGCTGACCCACCAGAACATTGTTCGCGTCCATGAGCTCGGATCCCAGCAGGGGTTTCGCTACATCACCATGGAGCTTCTTGAAGGTACCGACCTCCGGGACAAGATGTTGAACGGCATCACCATGGCCCGTGGCATCGACTATCTGATTCAGGTGTGCGACGGCCTCGGCGCCGCCCACGCGAAGGGCATTGTCCATCGCGACATCAAGCCGGAGAACTGTTTTGTCACGTCCACGGAAATCGTCAAGCTGCTCGACTTCGGAATCGCCAAGGTGGTGAGCGCACCCGGCGCCACCGCGAGCGGCGCGATTCTGGGAACGCCTGTCTATATTTCGCCGGAACAGATCAATGACTACAGTGGCGTGACTCACAAGGCGGATCTCTATTCGCTCGGCATCGTGGCCTACGAAGTGTTTGCCCAGCGAACGCCGTTCGGCCCGCTGGATTTAATGTCCCTCATTCGGATGCACATGGACGTCGTACCGCCTTCTCCCCGCCAGTACCGTCCGTCTATTCCTCGAGAACTCGAGAAGACGATCCTCAAACTCCTGGAGAAAGATCCGGCCCGCAGGCAACAGGACTGCGCGCAACTGAAGGCCGAACTGACCGCCATCCGGCCCCTGCTGATCTAGTCCAGTTTGCACTTTTACCGCGCCGTTCCTAAGATCCGTTCGTTGTCCCTTCCCTAGACACCGCACCCTTCCCGCCCGTCTCTCTCGCCGGCTGCGTCAGATCGAACCGATCCGCAGCCGAAAAACCGGGAGCCCGAAAGAAACAATTCAATGTCTGACGAACAGAAACCCAAAGGGTCGGAAGACCCGGGTTCGGCCCCGCCGTCTGATTCACCCGCAGGCGAATCGACGCCCGCCGAGCGCCCCCAAGGGGACCGCGGACGAGGACGGCGCGGGCGACGCGGAGCGTCGGATCCGGAAGCCGCCCTTGCCGCAGAGCCGCGGGAGCGCAAAACGAATTCCGAGGGCGCAGCCCCGCGTGCGCCAAAGCAGGGCCGGGGCGACGGGCGGGGGAAGCCGCGAAGAGACAAGCACGGAACACCCGGCGCCCCGCCGAAAGGCCCGCCTCCGCGTCGCGAGCACAAACGTCGTGACGACGTTCGGACCAAGGACGGCCGCCTGATCGACGTCGAGGACGATCCGGACACTGCGAAGGCCATTGCCGCGGCGGCCGCGGCCGCGGAAGGCGCGCGACTCGATCTCGCCCAACTCAAGGAGATGCCGATCGGCGACCTCGCCTCGGTGGCCCGGGATCTCGAAATCCCCGGCGCCCTCAACATGAAGAAGCAGGAACTGGTTTTCCAGATTCTGCGCGCGCAGGCGGAGAAACTCGGTCTCATCTTTTCGGAGGGCGTTCTTGAAATCCTGCCCGAAGGATTTGGCTTCCTCCGGGCGCCCGAGTACTGCTACCTGCCCGGCCCCGACGACATCTATGTCTCGCCTTCGCAGATCCGCAAGTTCAACGTGCGCACCGGCGACTCCATCAGCGGCCAGATCAGGGCGCCCTAGCCCGACGAGCGTTACTTCGCCCTCATCAAG
>JANLWV010000178.1:0-12361 GCA_031364765.1 Vicinamibacteria bacterium | reverse complement strand
CACCGAGGCCCGCGCCCCGGTGGCGGCCCACCGCGTCGATCTCGTCGATGAAGACGATGCAGGGCGCGCTTTTCTTTCCCTGCTCGAAAAGATCGCGGACCCTTGAGGCGCCGACACCCACGAACATCTCCACGAAGTCCGAACCGGCGATGGAGAAGAACGGCACGTTCGCCTCCCCGGCGATGGCCCGGGCAAGAAGCGTCTTACCCGTCCCCGGAGGGCCCATGAGCAGGACGCCCTTGGGAATCCGGCCGCCAAGTTTCTGGAACTTCTGGGGCTCCTTGAGGAACTCGATGATCTCCTGCAGTTCCTCCTTGGCTTCCTCAACGCCGGCCACGTCCTTGAAGGTGATCTTTCGCTGCTGCTGGGCGAGGAGCCGGGCCTTCGACTTCCCGAACGACATCGCCTTGTTTCCGCCCGCCTGCATCTGGCGCATGAAGAAGATCCAGATGCCGAGGAGGATGGCGTAGGGAGCAAACGTGATCAGAATGGTCGTAAAGGTGGGGGCCTGATCATTGATCACGGAAACCGAAACCTTCTTGGCCAGAAGCGAATCGAGCGGCCGGTCGTAGCCGTAGGGGACCACCGTCTTGAACGCGTCTCCGGAACCGCGCTTTCCACGGATTTCGTTTCCGTTCACCGTGACTTCCTTGATGTCCCCCGCGTCCACCTCGGTCATGAAGTCGGAGAATTTGATGGGCGTGTCCTTTTTCTGGATGTTTGAGAAATTCCAGGCAGCCAGCATGAGGACGAAGAGGGACGCCCACAAAAGCGCGGTCTTAAAAGTCGAGTTCAATGCGTTTTCCCCTAAGAGACGGTTCTCTGCAGGACCCCCACATAGGGGAGCCCGCGATGATAGTCGGAATAGTCGAGCCCATAACCCACGAGAAACCGTTCGTCGTCATCCGTCTCAATGCGAAAGGCGGACCATTCCGGAATCAGCTGGGTTTTTCTCGGAGTGGTTCGGTCGATCAGGACGGCGATGCGAAGACTCTTCGGCTGCCGCGCAGCCAGGTGGTCCCGCACATAGGTGAGGGTGACGCCGGTGTCCACGACATCGTCCACGATCAGCACGTGCTGGCCTTCGACGGGCACCCCGGTTCCGTAAAGCACCTGGACCGCCGTGGGACCGCCCGGCGTGGCGGACACATGGACCACCCTCAGGGTGTAGCTGCGAAACGCAATGGGGATCGCGCGCATCAGATCGGCCATGAAAACCAGGCTGTTCTTGAGCAGGCCGACCACCACCAGCTCCTCGCCGGCGTACGTCGACCCGATCTGCTTGCCGATCGCGCTGACGCGGACAGCGATGTCTTCGGCGGTATAGAGCGGGGTCGGCGGAGGAAGGTGTTTCATGGCTCACGGTGGGGCAAGATGCAAGACTATGACAGGAAAGGCTTTTCTCTGGAATGCCTCCCCGTCTCAGGGTCGTGGCCGGTGAGAATCAAACGCCCGCGGCTCACCGTGGCGGTTCGCGACCCGGGGAGGGGCAGCGAGGAACCGCCGCGACCTTGATTGACGAGGCCCCAAAGGCGTTCGACGTGAACGAAGGACACGGACTTTAACCCCCCGTGCCGGCGCAGGGCTTCTCTGATGGCGGTCTTGCCCAGGCCCTCGGGAGCGGACTTGAGGATGGAAAGGTCAAACGCCGCTCCTTCGACCGACGAAACCGCGGCCCGGTCAAGAAGCTGTGCGGCCACCTCGCGCAGGGCCGAGTGTTCTTCGGCCAGGGTCCGGGCGGTTCGGCCCAGTGCCTCCGAAATATTGGGATTGAATCGATTCTCCAACAGGGGAATGAGCTCATGCCGGACCCGATTGCGCACGAAGGTCGTGTCGGCGTTGGTGGGATCCGAACAGTACGGGAGCCGGTGAGCGCTCAGGTGGGCCATGACGGCTTCGCGCCGGCAGTCGAGAAGCGGTCTCAGGAGTTCCCCGTCCCATGGCTTCATGGCGGACAGGCCCAAGGCGCCGCTTCCGCGCACGAGACGCATGAGAACCGTCTCCGCTTGATCGTCGAGGGTGTGACCGAGAACGATGGCGCTCGCGTTCTCCTCCCGAGCGACGCGTCTCAGGAACGAATAGCGTGTGAGCCGGGCCGCCTCCTCGAGGCCGCCGTCGCGCAGGGCTTTGGGGGTCGGGCGGGAGCGACCCGAGCGTAGCCGGACCTTCAGCCGATCACACAGCTCCTCGCAAAACTGGGCGTCGGCCCGCGAATCCCGGCGAAGGGCGTGATCGAGGTGGGCGGCCACCACGCTCAGGCCGGCCTTCCTGGCGGCCCGGAGAAGCGCGTCCAGAAGGGCGACGGAATCAGGCCCCCCCGAGAGAGCGGCCACCACCGAGACCCCCGGTCGCAGGAGACCGACGGAGTCGAGGCTCCGTCGAACCGCCGATACCAGTGGAGGTGTTGGCATGCGCTCCCCGATACCTTACCCCTGATGCGCCTCGCCGTTTCGCGACGCGCGGCCGAGCAGGAGACCGAAGTCCCTATCGCTCCGAGCAACTGAGCGGAGGCCGGATTCCTGAGGGGCTCCGCTCCGCGGACCCCCTCCAGAGCAAAGTCGCTCGCCTTGCTCGCTCGTTTGTCACTTCGGCCGTAGCGAACCGGGGGTGTGGGGGGCTGAGCAGGAAGGCCGTTTGCCGTTATCGCAGATCCGGGACCAAGCGAAGGCCGAATTTACTTCGGCCGTAGCGACCGGGGGTGTGGGGGGCTGAGCAGGAGGTCCGTACTGCGTTTGCGGCCCCCCACCTCAAGGAAAATGGTGGCGGTGCAGGGACTTGAACCCCGGACACTGCGGATATGAGCCGCATGCTCTAACCAGCTGAGCTACACCGCCGTTCTTCAGTGTTCCAGTCGGTCTAGAACCCCTCGGAAGCTTTTCAGTTTACATGACGGCTAACTCTTCACGAGAGCCAACTACCGCGCCATGTCTGAACGTCAGTTGAACAAGTGCCAGCTGGAGGTTCGGGTGAGGTAGTCGCTGATCGTTATGAGGATCAGGAAGCTAAGCCAGATCACGCTTGAAACCACGGCCAGGCCCACCAGCTTGTTCTCATACTTCACGTGCATGAAGAAAAGGACGACCAGCGTGGCCTTGGTAAAGGCGATGCTGAGGGCGATTACGTTGTTCGCGAAGCCGCCCATCGAGACGCCCAGCATCGGGGCGAAGTCGAACCTGGCGGCCAGTACCGTCACCACGGTCAGGATGGCGAGCGCGAAGAAAATCGCGAAGTACATCTTCACGGTGGGGCCGTGATGCTTCTCGTGATCAGGTTCGGGGTGAATTTCGGGCGACGCGGAGGCGGACATCAGTGGGCCCCGATCAGATAAAGGAGGGGGAAAAGGAAGATCCAGACGATGTCCACGAAGTGCCAGTAGAGACCGGTCATTTCGACGGGCGTGTAGTACTCCGGACCGTACCGGCCCCGCAAGCCGTTGATGGCGATGATGGCCAGGATGGGGATCCCGATGATCATATGAATGGCATGCAACCCCGTCATCGCGAAGTAGAGGGCGAAATAGAGGGCGAAGCCGGTGGGCCGGGCCTGGTGGGTCTCATGGTCCACCGTGAGTCCGTGATCGGAGATGCCGGGGATAAAACCGTGATCCCACTTCTCCTTGTATTCGACCACCTTGACCCCGAGGAAGATGCTGCCAAAAAAGATGGTGAGGAGGAGCCAGCAGGCGATGCCGCCGCGATGGCCCTTGGACGCGGCATGCACGGCCATGGCCATGGTGAGCGACGAGCAGATCAGAACGATCGTGTTGACGCCGCCGAGGACGACGTCGAGGTGGGTGGCCCCGTCGTGGAAGGCCTGAGGGTACTGCGACCGGTAAACCGCGTAGGTGAGAAACAAGCCGCCGAAGAACATGACTTCCTGGACGAGGAACGACCACATTCCGAGGACCGCCGACTCCTTCTGCTGCTTGAAGTCGGTGAAGTGATGCTGAAGCGAGGCCGCGAGGCTGGTCATCGGGCTCCCCCAGGCTCAGGTGTCTCCGACAGCGGCAGGGACTGGTAATCGTAGGCCTCGGTGGTCACGATGGGCGTCTCGTGGAAGTTATGCGGCGGGGGGGGTGACGATGTCTTCCATTCGAGGCCAGTGGCTCCCCAGGGATTGGCCGGCGCCTTCTTGCCCAGGAATATGCTGTGGGTGAGGTAAATCCCGGGCAGGATGTAGCCGATGGCCAGAATCGACGCACCCATGGTCGACATCACATTGAGAACCTGCCACTCTTCCGGGTAGGAGTGATAGCGCCGGGGCATCCCCATGTAACCCAGGATGAACTGGGGGAAGAACGTGAAGTTGAAGCCGGCGAAGATCAGCATCGCGGAGAGTTTCGACCAGAACTGCGAGTACATCCGGCCCGTGATCTTCGGCCACCAGAAATGAAGGCCGCCCATGTAGCCCATCACACCGCCGCCCACCATGACGTAGTGGAAGTGCGACACCACGAAGTAGGTGTCCTGAAGGTGGATGTCCATGCCCATGGTGGCTAGGAAGAGGCCGGTCAGACCGCCGATCAGGAACAGGCCCATGAAGCCGAACGCAAAGAGCATGGGCGTCTCCCAGACCACCGAGCCTTTGTACAGGGTGGCCGTCCAGTTGAAGGCTTTGATGGCGGACGGAATCGCGACGAGGAAGGTGAGAGCCGAGAAGAGGATGCCGGTGTAGGCGGACTGGCTGGTCGTGAACAAATGATGGCCCCAGACCAGGAATCCCAGGATCGCGATGGCCAGGGAGGACATCGCGACAAAGCTGTAGCCGAAAAGCTTCTGGCGAGAGAAGGTGGAGATGATCTCCGAGATCACGCCCATCGCCGGCAGGATCATGATGTAGACGGCGGGATGGGAATAGAACCAGAACAGGTGCTGGAACAGGACGGGGTCACCGCCCTTGGCCGGATCGAAGAAACCGAAGCCGAAAACCCGCTCCAGCCCCAGCAACACCATGGTGATGGCGATGACCGGCGTGCCCAGCACCATAACGAGCGAGGTCGCGTAGTGCGCCCATACGAAGAGGGGCAAGCGGAACCAGGTGAGGCCCGGGGCGCGCATTCGGTGAACGGTGGCGATGAAGTTGACCCCGGTGAGGATGGAGGCGAAGCCTGCGATGAACACGCCCGCGACCGCCCAGGTCACCCGCGACTGCGAGTAGGCGGATGAGTAAGGCGGGTAGAGGGTCCAGCCGGTGTCGAGCCCGCCGGTGAGGACGGCGAAGACCGCGCAGCCTGCGCCGACGATGAAGATGTACCAGCTCAGGAGGTTGATGCGCGGAAAGGCAAGATCCTTAGCACCCACCATCAGCGGGACCAGGAAGTTCCCGAGGACCGCCGGAACCACCGGAATCAGGAAGAAGAAGATCATCATCACGCCATGGGAAGTGAACGCTTGGTTGTAAAACTCGGCGCTCAGGAAGTCGCCCGCCGGGGTCAGGAGCTCGATGCGGACAAGTGTCGCAAATACCCCGCCGATGGTGAAGAAGAAAGTGACCGACAGGAGGTAAAGGAGGGCAATCCTCTTGTGATCCCTGGTGAGCAGCCACGACTGGATGGACGTGTCGTGGGTGAGGTAGTTTTCTTCCTCTTGGTATTGCGGGGCGGCGTGATTGGGCGTGCTCATGGTTCCTCAGCGTCCCTTGCTTTCACTCGGCTTTGGTGACGCGGCTGACCCCGGAAGTCCGGCCGCGGGCTTCGGCGAGGCCTTGGGCGCTTCTTCCTTCCCCAGGGTGTCCCGAACGTAGGCGAGCAGAGCGTTCACCTGCTCCTCGGAAAGCTGGCTCAGATAAACGGGCATGAGCGATTCAAACCCATTGACGGTCTTCGCCGTGGGGTTGACGATCGACTCGCGGATGTAAGTGTCGTCGGCCACCACCGTGCCGCCGCCCTTCAATAGGACGGGCTTGCCGAAGAGTCCCTCGAGCACCGGCCCCCTTTGCTCGGCGCCGTTTCGGTGGCAGGAGATGCAGTTCAACTCCTCAAAGAGCCTGGCGCCTTGAACCGCGGGAGGCAAACCGGCATTGGGACCGGCCAGCCACCGTTGGTAGGCGTCCTTCTCCATCACCACAACTTTTCCGTTCATCTCGGAGTGCTTGGTCCCGCAGTACTCGGCGCAAAAGAGGTGAAACTCGCCGGTCTTGGTGGCATTGAACCACATGGTGGTCATGGTGCCCGGGATGACGTCACGCTTGACTCGGAAAGCGGGCAGCGAGAAAGCGTGGATCACATCCTCGGAGGTGAGGAGCAATCGGACCGGCACTCCCAAGGGAACATGCAATTCATTGATCTCGCGGGCTCCGCTCATGTGCTGAATCTTCCACATCCAGCGCTTGCCGACGACGTGGATGGTTATGGCGTCCTTGGGCGGCGTGTAGATCTTGAAATAAAGCGCCACGCCCCAGACAAACAGGACCACGCAGATCAGAAGCGGAATGACGCTCCACGCGATCTCCAGCCACATCGGAGGGTGAACCTGGATGGGGCGGTCCGCCTCGCTTTTTCTCGCATACTTCACGCCAAAGAAAAGGAACAGGCCCGCAATCAGAAGGGTGAAGAAGGCAAGGATCGCCACCAGAAGCGCGTAGAGCACGTCGACCTCAACCGCTACGGTTGACGCTTGCGGCGGGAGGAGCGGGGGGAAGGACTTGCCCATGGGACTGTTTCTGGCTCGGCCTCAGGCGGGGGTTTCTGGAGGAGCCGCTTTACGTTCGCGGCGGAGACTGAAAGCGACGAAGCTCGCGAGGGCGATCATCGTCAGGACGGCGGAAAGACGGAGCGTGCGCATGATGGCGGCGCCATACCGGCCACTCGCTTCGTTGTATTGATAGCAATAGAGAATGGCTCGGTCGATGATCGTGCCGATCTGTCCGGCCGAGGCCTCAAGGAGCGCGAACTGGAGATCGCGGGGAAAGGGCTCAATGCCGGGAAGGAACCGGGCCATGCGACCATCGGGGGCGATAAGGAGCACACCCGAGGCGTGAGCCCACTGCTTCGTCTCGTCGTCCCAGTAGTAGCGATAGCCCGCGGCGGCGGTGAGCCGTTTGATGACCTCGGGCGCGCCGGTGAGGAAGTGAAAGCCCGCTTCGCTCCCTGACTGACCATAAGCATTGGTGGTCTTGCGCTTGGCCTTCATCGAGCCAGAAACCGTGTCGTTCGGATCCATGGACACGGCGAGAAAAGTGAAGTCTCGATGGACCACGTACTTGGTCCCCTTGAGCGAGGCGACGACGCTCTCGAGCTGCAAGGAACAAAGCATCGGGCAGGACTGGTAGTAGAAAACCAGAAGCACGGGCTTCTTCGCTGAGAAGAAGGAACCCACTTTCAAGCTGGCTCCGGTCTCGTCGGTGACCAGAGCGTCCAGAGGAAACGCCTCGCCGAGCCTGGGTTCGTATCCGACTTCCTGAAGCAACCGGTCGGAAGGCGGCTGCACCGGGCCGGAGGGCTTGGTGAAGCCCGCCTGCTGGGCCTCCGCGGCGAGGGCCGTGAGGAGCACTAGAAGAGCAGCGAGAAGCCTCGTCACTTGCGCTCCGCCTGTGTGGTTTTGGAAGCGGCGGGCTTCGCGGAACTCGCTGCCACCGGCAGACCGCGAAGGACGGTTAGCCGCATGGCCTCGTCGATGGGGATGCGAAACGTGCCTTTTTCGCGGTCGACAACACCGTAGCTTGAGAGGATCTCAGCCTCTTCCTTTTGGAAAGCCCGGAGGTTGAGATTCTCGCGGGTCAGGAGCCTTGGGGCCGGCGCCTGCTGGGAATCCTGTGGCTCCGCCATCAACGCGCGCTGCGAAGCCCCCTCGCGCCAGGTCTGCAGGCCGCGCAGGACGAACCAGGCGAGGACCGCGGTGAGAACAGTGATCGCCGCAATCCAGAAGAGGAACTGATACAAGGGCCGGGGAGCGGCATCCGTCTTCTCGTACTGGACGTCCGGATTCGACGCCTTTTGGGACGGAGAGGGCTCAGTGTGCATGGGCGCAAAGCTCCTCCATCTCATGGACCTGGGGGTCGTGTTTCGGAAGCAGGGGGGCCTGCTCAAGCTGGCGGGCGAACAGGTAGAGCCAGGCTCCGCCCACGGCCACCGGCATCAACAGGTCAAAGGGATGCACCGAGAAGCGCTCGTGCTTGAAGATGGGAGCGATGTTCCAGAACAGATCGACGTAGCGCAAGAGGAAGAGGAATCCGGCTACTACGGCCAGCCGGCTCGCGTTCTTCTTGAGCCCGGCGGAGAGCAGGGTGAAGAAGGGGAGGAAGAAATGAAGCCCCACGAGAAGGTAGGTCATCTGCCGCCATCCGCCCTTGGATCGATCCAGATACCAGGTGGTCTCCTCCGGCAGGTTCCCCGACCAGATGATCAGGAACTGAGAGAGGTTCACGTAGCCCCAGAGCATCACAAAGGCGAAGAGGAACTTGCCGAGGTCGTGAAAGAGGGTCGATGTGGCCACCCGGTTGAAGGGCGGGTGCGTGTACAGACGCGACATCAGCATGATGCCCAGGCACCACGCGGAGAGCGCCTGGCCGACCATGAACAGGATGCCCCAGATGGTGGAGAACCAGTGTGGGTCGAGCGACATGCCCCAGTCGATGCCGGCAAACGTGATCACCAGGGCCTGGGCCAGAATTCCCCAGCCCGACATCCGGCGCATCTTCTCGGCGTATTCCCGGTCGCCCGTTTCGTCGTATTTCCACGAGAGCGCGGTGAGGGTGCGGGCCATCAGGGCCCAAAAGAGGAAATAGAAGGTGGCCCGGGCGGTGAAGAACGGAACATTGAGGTAATCGCCCTTCTTGTCCACCACCTCGGCCAGGTGGTGATCGGCGGCGATGCGCACGGGATCGGCCCATGAATAAAGACTCGCCATTCCGAGAAGGATCGGAAGGAAGAAAATGGGCATGAAGTAAATCGTCCGCGCGCCCGCCTCAAAGAGCCGACGGAGAAGAATCCCCCAATGACCGCCCGATTGGTGCTGAATCATCAGCATGGACAGGCATCCAATCGAGACGCCGAACCAGAGAAGGAAGGCGGGCAAGTAGCTTTGAATCAGCTGCGCTGGATCGGAAAACCCGGTGAGGGCGAGGGCCGAGGTGGCAACGGCCACGAGCCCGGCGATCCTTCGGAGGGAGGCCACGGGAACCGGAACCGCGGGTGCTTGAGCCGCGGGCGCTTCGGTCAGGTGATCCTCGTGATGGGCCGACATCAGTGGCGAGCCTCCGCACCCTTGGGGTTGGGCTCCGCCCCCGGGGCACGCTGATCGCTTTCGCCTTTCGGAACGAGCTTCCGTCCCGAGAGAACCGCTTCGCGTTCGGCCTCGGGAATGTCCTCCATCGTTGCGTTTCGCGAGAGTTGAAGCGCTCTCACGTAGGCCACGATCGCCCATCGGTCATTGACAGGAATCTGCGCCGCATATCCGAACATCACGCCAAACCCGTTGGTGATGACGTCAAACCAGTAACCGTTGGGCGCGTAGCGCAGGCGTTCAATGTGATGCGACGCCGCCGGGATCTTGAACCCGCGCTGGATGACCAGGCCGTTTCCGAGGCCGGTCTGCCCATGACAGGGGGTGCAGTAAATGGTGTAGCGCTCGCGGCCGCGTTGCATCACCGCCGCGTCAATCGGGAAGGGGAAGGTGGTCACGAAGACGCCATCCACCTTGCCGCGATAGAGATGGTCGTCCTCGCGGAGTTGACCACGAGCCACCGTGCCTTCCACGGGGAGACGGCCGGTGCGGCCATCGAGGAAGAACCCCGACTTCGATTGGGGCTTCGCCTTTGGCTGGTTGTGCATGTCCTGCCGGCAGGCCGCGAAAAGCAGCGCCGCGCCGGAAGCGAGGGCCAGCAAGGAGGATCGCTTCACGCGGGGATCTCCTTGACGAAGGTGGGACTCAGGGACTTCAGGAAATCGGCCGTCTTCACGGCGTCAAACTTCGGGTCGGCGGCTTCAATAACCAGATAGAACTTGTCGTTGGAAGCGCTCTTGGCGAATTCCTCGATATTGAAGACCGGGTGGTACGGCTTGGGGAGGCCATTCAGGGCCAGCATCCCCAAAACCGCGCCGAACGACGCGAAGAGGATGGTGGTCTCGAAAGCGGGGGGAATAAACGAGACCCAGGAATGGAACGGTCGTCCGCCGATGTTCATCGGGTACTCGATCACCGAAGACCAGTACTCGAGTCCGTAACCAGCGAGAAAGCCGGTAAGACCGCCGCAAAGAACGATGGTGGGCACCCAGGAGTGGTGCTGGTCGAGCTCATGAATGAGCGACTCCATCGGATATGGGGAGTAACCGTCGACCTTCTTGTAGCCGGCGCTTCGAACCTGACGCGCCGCGGTGACGACGTCATCGGCATTCGCGAACTCGGCCATCAGACCGTAAACGCCTTCGGGCGCAGGCGATCGCGACCACGCCACGAGTTCCTTCACATCGTGAATCAAACGGGAAGGGGTGTAATCGGAGCCGCTCACCGTCTCACCCTCCCTTCCGCACCCGGCAGGATCATCTTGATTTCAGACATCGGGATGGCCGGCAGGAACCGGACGAAGAGGAGCATCAGGGTGAGGAACAAGCCGCCGGTTCCGATGAAGAACATCCAATCGAAAACCGTGGCTTTGTAATAACCCCAGGACGACGGCATGAAGTCGCGGTAGAGCGAGGTCACGATGATCACGAACCGCTCCAGCCACATGCCGACGCCCACGAAGAGCGAAACGATGAAGAGCCAGATCGTGTTGGTGCGCGCCTTCTTCCACCACAGCGTGTTGGGCACCACGACGTTGCAGAGAATCAAGGCCGCATACGACCACCAGTAAGGACCGCTCGTCCGGTTCTTCATCATGAACTGCTCGAAGAAGGTCCCCGAGTACCAGGCCATGAAGAGTTCCATGAAGTAGCCGTAATTGACAATGAGCCCGGTGGCGAGCATGACCTTCGCCATATTCTCGATGTGGCGCATGGTGATGACGTCTTCCAGCCGATAGAGCCACCGAAGCGGGATGGCCAGGTTCAACACCATGGCGAAGCCGGCGAACACCGCGCCCGCGACGAAGTAGGGCGGGAAAATGGTGGTGTGCCAGCCCGGCACGAGCGAAACCGCGAAGTCGAAGCTCACCACCGAGTGCACGGAGAGCACCAGCGGGGTGGAAAGGCCGGCGAGAAGCAGATAGGCCTTCTCATAGTTCGACCAGTGTCGCGCCGAGTTGCGCCACCCCATCGAAGCCATGCCGTAAATGACCTTCATGAACTTGTTCTTCGAACGATCACGCAGGGTTCCGAGATCGGGAATGAGACCCACATACCAGAAAAGCAGCGAAACCGTTCCGTAGGTCGAGACCGCGAAGACGTCCCAGATCAGGGGAGAGCGGAAGTTCGGCCAGAGTCCCATGGTGTTGGGATAGGGCAGCAGCCAGTAGACCGCGAGCCAGGGGCGGCCGGTGTGGAAGAGCGGGTATTGCAGGGCGCAGAGCACGGCGCACAGCGTCATGGCTTCGGCAAAACGGTTGATGGAGTTGCGCCATTTCTGCTTGAACAGAAGCAGGATGGCCGAGATCAGCGTGCCCGCATGGCCGATGCCGATCCACCAGACGAAGTTGATGATGTCCATGCCCCAGCCCACGGGGACGTTCGGGCCCCAAAGCCCGATACCGACAAAGAGCAGGCCGAGGATGGCGACGCCCATGCCGCTGGCCATGGCGAGAGCGATGAGAAAAGTGAGCCACCACGCGCGTGGCGTTTCCTTCTCCATGGTCATGTGCGAGATCTTCTCGGTCACCGAGTCGAAGGTGTGGCCCGGGGCGATGAGAGGAAGCGGCAGGTACTTGGGATTCATCACCGGCGAGGGCGCGGGCGTCCCCGCCGAGGGGAGGCTGCTAGCCATGGCGCGCTTCACCCTCCTGGGTCTCGGGAACCGAAGTTTGAAGCTCGGGGTTGGGGTTCCTCACCGAAGCGAGATAAGAGGTGCGCGGGCGCGTGTTGAGTTCGTGGAGGAGGACGTAGTTGCGCGGAGAGGCCTTCTTCTGCGAAACCGCGGAACTGGCATTGTTCAGGTCGCCGAACACAATGGCTTGGGTCGGGCACACCTGCTGGCACGCGGTTTTGATCTCGCCATCGCGGATCTCGCGGCCTTCGTTCCTGGAGTTGATGCGCGCTTCGCTGACCCGCTGAACGCAGTAGGTGCACTTCTCCATAACGCCCCGGCTTCGCACGGTGACGTCGGGATTCTTCTGTAGCTTGAGGCTCTCCGTATCCCAGTCGGAGTAAAGGAAGAAATTGAATCGACGAACCTTGTAGGCGCAGTTGTTGGCGCAATACCGCGTGCCCACGCAGCGGTTGTAGACCATGTCGTTCAGGCCTTCGTCGCTGTGGGTGGTGGCGGCGACCGGG
>JANLWV010000426.1:0-8066 GCA_031364765.1 Vicinamibacteria bacterium | reverse complement strand
GATCCGGTGATAGCGGAGTTTCGTCACGTCGAAGTCGTCGGCGCCCACGCCGGTTCCAAGGGCAGCAATGATGTTGCGTATTTCCTCGAAAGCGAGGGTCTTCTCCAAGCGCGCTTTCTCCACATTGAGGATCTTTCCCTTCAATGGAAGGATGGCCTGAAAGACGCGATCGCGGCCCTGTTTCGCCGAGCCCCCCGCCGATTCCCCTTCGACTAGATACAGCTCGCACAGCGCGGGGTTCCGCTCCTGGCACTCGGCGAGCTTCCCGGGCAGGCCGGCGCTGTCGAGCGCCCCCTTGCGGCGCGTGAGGTCGCGCGCCTTCCGGGCCGCTTCGCGGGCGCGCAACGCATCGACGCACTTCTGAATGATGCGTTTCCCTTGGGCGGGGTTTTCTTCGAGAAACGCTCCGAGTTTCTCGTTGACCAGGCTCTCCACCAGCCCCTTCACTTCGGAATTGCCGAGTTTGCCTTTGGTCTGTCCCTCGAACTGCGGATTGGGAACCTTGACGCTGATCACCGCACACAAACCCTCGCGCGTGTCCTCTCCCTGGAGCGCTTCCCCCTCCTTGAGGTGGTTCTTCGACTGCGCGTAGCTGTTGAGGGTTCGGGTCAGGGCGCTTTTGAAGCCAATGAGATGTGAGCCGCCGTCGTGGGTGTTGATGTTGTTGGCGAAACTGTGAACATTTTCGGCATAGCCGTCATTCCACTGCATCGCAACCTCGACAACGACGCCGTCCTTCGTGCCGCCGACCTCCACGGGCTCGGGCGTGATGACGGCCTTGTTCTTGTTCAAGTGCTCGACGTAGGAGGCGATCCCCCCCTCGTACTTGAACCGATGCGCTTTCCCGTCTCGCTCATCGATCAGGGAAATCAGAATGCCCCGATTGAGGAAGGACAGCTCGCGCAGCCGCTGAGACAGCGTGTCGAACGAGAACAGGGTGGTCTCGAAGATCGTCGGGTCGGGCTTGAACGTCACCCTGGTGCCGCGACGATCCGCGGGTCCGGTCTCGGTCACCGGCGTGATCGGGACGCCCCTCTCGTAGCTTTGGGTAAATGTCCTCCCTTCTCGCCAAATGACGAGATCCAACCGCTCCGAGAGGGCGTTGACCACGGAGACGCCCACGCCATGAAGGCCGCCGGAAACCTGATATGCCTTCTTTTCGAACTTGCCTCCGGCGTGGAGTTTGGTGAGGACAACTTCCGCCGTGTCGCCCAGCCCGGAGGCGTGTGGGCCGGTAGGGATGCCGCGGCCGTTGTCGATCACGGTGATCGAATTGTTGATGTGAATGAAGACCTCAACGGTGTCGCAGTGCCCCGCGAGAGCCTCGTCGACGGAGTTGTCGACGACCTCGTAGACCAGGTGATGCAGGCCGGACTCGCCGGTGGAGCCGATGTACATCGCGGGGCGAACACGAACTGCTTCAAGTCCTTCAAGGACTTTTATGGTGTCGGCGCCGTAGGCGATCTCGTCGATTTTCTCGATCATTTTCTGTGCTTGCTTCCGTTCTTGGGCGCTCGCGCTTTGCATTCTTTGCCGGGCGAAAAACCGCTCGCGGGACGGTGCTCCTGCCACCGTCCGCCGCAACGGACGCTACGGTGCGGCGTGTTTCTCTTGCGCTATAGCCTCATAGGCATCAGGACGTAGCGATGCATCGCGTCGCCGTCCTTCTGGCTGGATGGATAGAAGATTCCCTGGGCGTCGCTGTCCTTCAGCTCGATGGTTATTTCGACGTCCGTGAGGACGGAAAGAAAGTCGATGAGGTACTGTGCATTGAAGCCGATATCCACCGGTTCGCCCGAATACTCCGCCGCGAAGGTCTCAACCGCTTCCCCCTGGTCGGGGGAAGACGCATGAAGTTCGATTTCCCCGGGCTTCATGGTCAGGCGAATCGCTCTGGATCGTTCGGTGGAGAGAAGGCTCACGCGCCGAAGGGCATCCAGAAGTTCTACCCTCTTGGTCTGACCCACCTTCGGACCTTTGGCGGATATCACCTTTTCGTGGGCTGGAAACTGGCCTTCCACGAGTTTGCTCGTGAGGGTTCGGTGCTTCGTGCGGAAGATCAGATGATTTTCGGTCCGGGAAAAAAAGACCGTTTCTTCTCCATCGGTGACCTGCTTCAGTTCCTGAATCGCCTTCCGCGGAATGAGAACCCGTTCTTCCTTGAACTTTGCTCCCTCCACTTTCTCTCGGGCAAAACACAGGCGATGCCCATCCGTGGTCACCATGGTCACGGTGTCGCCCTGAACAATCAGAAGGGCGCCTCCGAGGTAGTAACGCGCGTCCTCCACGGTGATGGCGAAACTCGTCTTGCCTATCAGTCGACCCATAACTGCGGCGGGTAGCGCTGTTTCCTGGGCCCCCTTGCTCTCCGGGAGGGTTGGAAAGTCATCTTTCGGGAGGGCGGCGACCTTGTAGTTCGTTCTCTCGCTCTGCACCGTGACGAACCCCTCTTCGTCTGCGCGCAGCAAAATATCGGATCCTGAAGGAAGAGCCTTGATTATGTCGTGAAGCTTCCGGGCCGGCAGTGTGGTGGCGCCCGCCTTCTTAACCCTGGCCGGGCATATGGCCTTGACCGAGACATCGAGGTCGGTTGCCGATAGCGCCAGCGACTCATTCGACGCAACCAGAAGCGCATTGGAAAGAATTGCGATCGCGCCACGACGGTCCACTATCCCCTGAATGACTTGAAGGTCTCGGACGAGATCTTCACGGCGAACAGTTATTTCCATGGCCTACTTTCCAAGAAGCTGCTTGAACGAACGTTCTTACTTCTTCCAGTTGAAAGAATCAGAGATAGTTATCTAGTAAGAGTGTGCTCTGGGTTGATGTATTTATTGGATAGATGTCGTTTATTTTCAATTCGTTACGATATTCTAAACGATGTTGATTCCCCTGTGCATTGAAAACGAAAACTGTTGGCAAAAAACGCATCCGCGGCTATCCATAAAGGGCCATCGCCTCTTGACTGTTGAAGAAAAGCAAACCTGCCCACAAGGCTATTTGAGCGAGGCCATAAGGCTGTTGAGGAGTCTGTCGAAATCGCTGTCGGTCTTGCGGTCCATTTCAACCTTCCGGATGGAGTGAATGACGGTCGAGTGATGCTTTCCGCCAAAGCCCCGACCAATTTCCGGCAGAGACGATGAGGTCAGGTGCTTGACCAGGTACATAGCAACCTGCCGCGGAGTCGTGACGCTGCGGGAATTGTTGCGGGCCTTCAGGTCGGAGATCTTGACCTTGTAGTGGTCCGCGACGAACTTCTGAACGGTCTCGATGGAGAGACGCTTTTCGGGCGCATCCATCAGATCTTTCATGGCCGCCTGGGCGACATCTATGTCGATGTCCACCCCACGAAGGCTGGCGTGCGCCACGATGCGATTAAAGGCGCCCTCCAACTCCCGGATATTCGAGCGGACCTTTGAAGCGACAAAGAGCCCAACGTTATCCGGCAGCAGGATATCTTCGGCCGCGGCTAGTCGCTGAAGGATGACCACGCGGGTTTCGATGTCGGGCGGCCCCACGTCAGCCGACATGCCCGAGGAGAAGCGACTCTGCATTCGTTCGTGAACACCGGTCAGCTGTTTGGGCGGAACGTCGGCGGATATGACGACTTGTTTTCCGGCCTCGTACAGGGTGTTGAAGAGATGAAAGAATTCCTCCTGCGATCGTTCCTTGTTGGAGAGAAACTGGATGTCGTCGATGATAAGAACATCGATGGCCCGGTAGCGCTGGCGAAAGGGAAGGATGCGTTCGTAGCGAATGGCGGACACCACTTCGTTAACGAAATGCTCACTGGAAACGTACGTCAAGGCCAACTTCGGATTCCTCTTCAGCAGATAGTGGCCGATGGCCTGAAGGAGGTGGGTCTTTCCGAGGCCGACCCCGCCATATATGAAAAGCGGGTTGTACGACTTCGAAGGCACCTCTGCCACGGCTTTCGCGGCCGCGTGAGCCATCTGGTTTGAGGCACCGACCACGAAGGTCTCGAAGGAGTACTTCGGGTTCAGCGACGAGGCCTCAATGACCGGCAGGGATTCGACGCCCCCAAAGCTCTCCACATCACAAAGGAGGCGAGCCTCGGGGTGACCCAAGCTCGCCAACATCTCCGAGACCAGGCTCGAATAATTCTTCAAGAACCAGTCACGAAACGGCGCGCTAGGCACCGTGATCGACAGAACCGAGCCATCGAAAGACCTGAAGGCGGTCGGCCGAAACCAGGTGACAAAGGAGTGGGAGCTGACGCGGCCCTCCTTCTCCACAAGATCCAGGACACGATCCCAAACGGTCATCGACTAAAAACCTAAGCGCATCGTCAAAAATGGGTTACCGGATCAACCAGAGAGCCCCGAAAACCAGGGCTCATATCGGGCGAGAAGTTCGCCAGGCGAGAGGCCTTAACGATAGCATGCCCGACGCCCGAACCGGCGCGCGAAAAAGGCGTCTTTGACGATGCGGACAATACCCGATAACATCACAGGTTCTACTTTTCGCAAGGATCCAAGAAAACAGTGAAGAGAACGTTTCAGCCCAACAATCGTCACAGGAAAAGGACACACGGCTTCCTCGTTCGCATGAGATCGCGCGGCGGAAGACTTGTGATCAAAAGAAGGCGCGCCAAAGGAAGGCAGCGCCTGGGAGCCTAGAGACGAGCAACGAGCGACGGAGGGGCGAAGGCGCCCAGTCCACTGGCAAGGGCGGTTTTGGCAGGGACCGGCGGATCAAGAAGGGTGACGAATTCGCAGCCATTCTGAAAACCGGCACGCGCGGGGCCACGCCCCTCGTGAGCGTCGCCATCGTCCCGGCGCTTGGCGTGGGCCGGATTGGAATTTCCGCCTCAACGAAGGTGGGCGGGGCGGTTTGGCGGAATCGCGCCCGCCGTTTGGTTCGGGAGTACTACAGGCGGACCTACAAAACCGCGGCCCCTTATGACATCGTCGTCAATCTCAAGATCGGCTTCGCGGAACTGTCCGCCGATGAAGCGAAAGACGCTCTGGATGAAGCCCTTTCAAAAGCGATCGCGCACGGAAGCCGCCCTAGTCGCCGGCCTGATCGCCTGCATTGACGCTTACAAGGTCGTGCTGTCCCCGCTACTCCCGGGGGGCTGTCGATTCGAACCCACATGCAGCCAGTTCGCCCGAGAATCGCTGGTCCTTCATGGCGCGCGCGGCGCCGGTCTTGCGATCCGACGGATTCTCAGGTGTCGGCCGTTCGGTGGCTCTGGATTCGACCCCGTACCCGAGGCCATCGAGCGAAGACACGCGGAGCTGAAGCCGGAAGCGAGAAAGAAAGACTAGAAGACTCATGGAAGAAAGACGGCTGATTCTGGCGTTCGCGCTTTCGTTTGCGGTTCTGCTTGGTTTCCGGATGTGGACCAATGCCCGCTATCCGCAGGGAGCGAGCGGCACGACGGCGGCGCCTTCTGAAACCAAGCCTGACGGTTCCGGCGCGAACGCCGTCCAAACACCCGTACCCCCGCGCGCGCAGACGGACACCCTCGTAGCAAAGGCTCTCATCCCCAAGGCCGCACCGGTGGTTACGGGTGACGAGCGACGCGTCGAGCTGATCACAAAGGACGCCGAGATAGCCTTTAGTTCAAAGGGCGCGCGTCTTCTATCGTGGAAGCTTCTCGATTACCTCGACCCAAGGGGCAAACCCGTGGAGGTGCATCCGGGTGGAAACCCGAGCCCCGGCCCACTGGATGTGCTGACCGGCCGAGCCGACATCGACGCGCGCCTGCGCGCGGGACTCTATCGCGCGACCGAATTTGTTGGTAGCGGCGAGAAGGGCGTCCGGTTTGAATTCTCAGACGGATCCCTGGTGGCCGGCAAGACCCTCCAGACCATCAAAGGGGGCCGAGCCTTTCGGATAGAAGCCCGGGTCCAGGAGGACGGCATCGTCCTTCCCGCACGAGTGGTCTGGGGCCCGGGATTTGGCCAGCCGTCGGACGACGAGAAGAGTCTTCAAGGCTACCTTCCACCCCATGTGGTCCAGATCGACGACCTTGGCGCAGAGGTTCGGCTACCCCCCGCGGCGCTCCTCGTGCCGCGGACGACGCGCGTGAAGCTTATCGGGGTCGAGAACAAGTACTTCGCCGCGATCCTGACGAAAGAGGACGGGACCGCGGTCGAGGCCATCGCCAGCGCCCCGGCAGACGGCAACGAGACCCGCGTTCAGATCCAGGCGTCGCCGCCATTGGTCCTAACCGTGGGGGCGAAGGACTATGACCGGCTTCGCGCCCTGGGTTTGGGCGTCGAGAAAATCGTTCCCGTTGGCAGCTGGATTGGCCCCATCGTCGTGCCGCTCACCCGAGCGCTTCGGGCAGTCAACGCCCGGGTTGGGAATTTTGGGGTTGCCATCATCCTCCTTACGATCGGTATCGCTATTGCCATGGCGCCGCTCCGCCACT
The DNA here is from genome assembly GCA_031364765.1 of Vicinamibacteria bacterium. Taxonomy (GTDB): domain Bacteria; phylum Acidobacteriota; class Vicinamibacteria; order Fen-336; family JAGNNV01; genus JAGNNV01. Next base: position 1,663 of record JANLWV010000426.1, on the reverse strand, counting down.
ACGCCATCTTGTCGTCGGCAAAGATGGCTAAAGTTGGACCACAGATCCGCGCGGTTCAGGAACGCTACAAGCGCCTCTCCTTGACCGATCCCAAGAGGCAGCAGATGCAGAAGGAGATCGCGGAGGTCTATGAGAAGAATGGCATTGATATGGTTCGGCAGACGGCCGCCGGCTGCCTCCCGACCCTGTTGACCATGCCCTTTCTTTTCGCCTTTTACCGCATGCTCGACATCTCGGTCGACCTCAAGGGCGCGCCGTTTCTCTGGATCCCCGACCTGAGTCTCAAGGATCCCCTGTTCATCACGCCAGTCCTTTCCGGCCTGTCGATGATCGCCATGCAGAGGCTGATGCCCGCCCCAGCCATGGATCCGGCACAGCAGAGGATGATGATGTTGATGCCGGTCATTTTCTCCGGCATGTTTGCGTGGGCGCCCGCGGGACTCAACCTCTACTGGTTTGTCTCAAACCTGGCCGCGATGGCCCAGCAGGCCCTCGCCATGTACTTTGCGCCCCACCTTTTTCCGAGGGCCAAGGCCGCACCGTAGCAAAGGCGAAGGAACACACTCTTGCCTCAGGGACTTCTGGCGATCACCGACGCCTGCGCAGAAAAGCGCCTCAACCGCTACCTGGATTGTCTCCGGCACTGGGCCCCGAAGATCAACCTGACCGGCGCCGAAACGAGAGAAACCGCTTTTCGAACGCTGGTGTTTCCGATACTGGGCGCCGAGACTCTTCTCTTCGGCGGCGTAGTCGACGTTGGCTCTGGAAATGGCTCCCCGGGCCTCATTCTGGCCGTCCTTCGTCCCGACCTGGACTTCACACTCCTTGAGCCGCGAGCGAAACGCTGGGCGTTTCTCCGCGAAGCGGCGAGAGAGATGGGCGCCGAAAACGTCGCGGTGCGCCGCGAGCGAAGCGACCAGTATCACGGGCCGAAGGCGGGGACGGTCACGATGAGGGCGGTGGGAATGAACCCGATCGAAGTGCATCACCTCCTTGCGCCTGGAGGCTGTGTGCTTGTCTTTGGAGGCCCCTGCCTGTCGGGCACGGAGACCCACCACCTCGCCGCCGGTTCCACCGTACAGCGCCGATGTTTCACGTGAAACTACGACATTCGACCCGGTGATATTCTGCCAACCTCAATGGCCCGCGTCATCGCGATCGCAAACCAAAAGGGTGGGGTCGGCAAAACGACCACCGCTATCAATCTAGCCGCGAGCCTCGCTGTGGCCGAGAAACGAGTCCTCGCCCTCGATCTCGACCCCCAAGGGAACCTGACGTCCGGGTTCGGTCTGGAAAAAGCGACCGGACTCTACGACGCGCTGTTCTCCGGTGCGCCACTGCCCCCCGCGGCCACGACCCCCCTCGAATTCCTTCAGATCCTCCAGTCGGACCCTGACCTTGCAGGGCTGGAGGTCGAACTCGCTGCGGGCGAGAAGCGCGAATTTCGCCTCCGGTCAGCAATCGAGAGCGTACGCGGGCATTACGATTTTATCCTCCTCGACACCCCTCCCAGCCTTGGCTTGCTCGCCGTGAACGCCCTAACCGCGGCGGACTCCGTGCTCGTACCCATCCAGTGCGAATACTTCGCGTTGGAGGGCCTCGGCGCCTTCCTCGGCACCCTTGAACGCATTCGGGCGTCCCTCAACCACCAGGTAGCTCTTGA
>JANLWV010000168.1:0-6607 GCA_031364765.1 Vicinamibacteria bacterium | reverse complement strand
GGGCCCATCTTGTCCTTACCTCCGAAAAGAGCGCCTGGGCGACCCGTCGGAGAGGCCATTTTTCAGGTCCAGCGCCGTCCGAAACGCAGAGGCCGAGGACGACGCGAACCGAGGATCCTCAAAGGGTCGAATTGCGGCTATGCCGGAGGCCCCACAGTCGATGAGGGACGCGACATTTGCGGGGGCGATGCCTCCGACGGCAAGAACCGGAATCCGGAGTCCGCGCACCATTTCCAGGAAACGGGCGGCGCCCAGGGCGCGGCCTTCCTTCCCGGGAGTTTCAAAAATCGGACCCAGAATCGCGCAGTCCACTCCCTCATCGACGACCCGTTCCAGACCGGTCCGGTCGTGCCGCGAGACCGAGATGGCGAGACCGGGAAAGGCGATGCGCACGCTTCGGGGATCAAGCCCCGACTCAGGCAGATGGACGCCCCGCGCGCCCGCGAGCTCGGCGATATCGGGCCTTGAGTTCACGATGATCTTGTCCGCCGCTCCAACCTCGGCGATCACGGCCCGCACCAGCTTCATGAGGTCCCGAGCGCTCAATTCTTTTGCCCGCACCTGCACAAGATCCGCCCCGCCACGGATGGCAAAACCGGCGGAACGGGCGCCACCGGGGCCGACAATCGCCATGAGAACGGGACGATCAGGGAAGGCCACTAGGGTCGCGTTCGCCTAAACAGAAGGTGCACAAGATCCAGCCCGGCCGCGGCGAGATTGACGAAGCCAAGACCGGTGATGGCGCCCCGAAACCAGGGGGCCAGGAAAATCTCCCGGAGCGGCAGCGAGGCGCCGAGTGCCGGGTGGTTCTCCCAAAGCGAGGTCCAGGGCGCCAGCACCAGCGTGGCGCCCACCATGAGCGAACTCACGAACTGGATCAATCGGACCGCCACGTCACTCTGACCTTGAGGGACCTTCGAGAGACCGGTCAGGCCCGCGACTGGAGTTCCCTCAGTTTGTCGGAGACATTACGGAACGACGGATCCTCCCGAACCAGGTCGCCAAAGGTTGTCTTCGCCTTGGCGAGTTCGCCGGCCGCTTCCCAGGCCATGGCAAGGTCGTAGCGGAGACCCCGATACTCTTCGGGGGCGCGCCCCGGAACCTGAAGGCCCCGTTCGTACCACTGAACCGCCACGTCAGCCATTCCCTTCTCCATGAAGCAAATCCCGATCATGCTGGAGCATTCGAGCGATCTTTTGGGGTCCTTCGCGGCAAGCTGGAACTCGGCGATCGCCTCATCGATCAACCCCATTTCCTTGTATGCGATGCCAAGGTTGTAGCGCGTGTCGTAGTCGCCTTCGCCGAGCTGGGAATCAACACCCTTCTTGAACGCGTCGAAAACGTCCTGCAGACCCTGGTCCTCGAAACTCGATGTGCGCGATGCATCGACGGGAGCCTCCTCGAGAGCAGGCTGGGCATCGAAGAGCGCCGAAAGCTCGGCTCCGAGGTCAATCCCCCCTGAGTCGCCGACGGGCGCCGCGTCGGCCACCCTCATATTGACGGCCGGGGCCTTCTCGGCGGGCTCCTTGGACGCCGACTCTAAGTCGTCGAATGAAAGGCCGCCGAGCAGGTCGTCCTCGGTGGAGGGTGCTTCCGGCGCAGGAGCTTGAGGCGGAACGGGGACGGGCTTCGCCCGCGGGGTGGGGGCTGGAGGCGGTTCGGGCTCGGCCGCGAGGTCGAGCCCGAGGCTCAACGCGCGCTCGGCCAGTGACGGGTGGCCCGGAAAACGGTGGAGGGCGTCGCGCAGGACGTCTTTGGCATCGTCGACGAAACCAAGAGCGATGTACGAATCGACCTCCTCGACTGCTTTGGCAATCTCGGGGTCGATAGCGGGATCGGAGACGGCGGCGGGCCGGGCGATCGTCCCCGTGGCAAACTCGACATCGGGTCCGTGCTCCTGAGGCTCCTCCTCCCGGGGCAGCTCGGCGGAAGGAAGCTCCATGTCGCTCGGCGGTTCGCCAAAACCCGCGGCGAGCGCTTCCTCTTCCGCGGTCTGACTGGCCGAGGCTTCCTCGAGACTCAGACCTTCGGCCGAGACCGAGGGGTCGGACATCGGTGTGGTGGGCTGATCAGCCTCGATTCCGACATCGAGGCTGAGGTCCTCTTCCTCCCCCAGCCCCGCCTCCGGCATCGCGTCAAAGGCCGGAGGCGTCGCTTCCTGAAGGGAGTCGAGAGAGATTTCCGCGGAGGCCTCGAGCGGCTCATCCACGAGGGGCTCAGCCTCAAGCGGCTCCGCCTCGGCCACCGCCTCCACCACCGGAACATCCGAAATGCCGGGCCAGAGCGTTTGCGCTTCGTCGCTGAGCATCGTGGCGAGGCTCTCGTTTCCGTCCTTTCGAGCGACACCCGCGAGCCAGAGGCATTCCCTGGCCGCTTCCTCGAGCCGTTCCGTCTCCTTGAAGATCTCTTTCTTCTCAAAGCGCCCATCGAAGATGTCCGGGTAGCGAACCAGAACGAGCTCGACCTGCTCCTCAGCCTTGTCGAGCAAACCGTATTTTCTGAAGACACGCGACTCGGCCAGATGCTCCTCGATGAACTCACGATCGGTCGTGGAATCGTCGGAGATCGCCTTCGGACGGATGATGGCGCCGGTGTCGAATTCGAGGCCCTCGAGGTCGGACATTGCGGCGGACGTCGTCGGGGGAGGGAGGGTCACGTCCGCAGCGGCGGTCTGCGCCACCGCCACTTTGGCCGGTCCGCCCAGCACGGGTGCTGCTTTCCTTTTCCCCAGAGCCTCAAGGCGGGCCTTGAACTGTTCGTTGTCCGGCTCCACTTCGACGAGTTGCGCGGCTGTGTCCTCGGCCGCCCGGTCACTGCCCGCAGCGAGATGCGCCTCAAGAAGGTTGGTCAGCGCCTGAACGATCGCGCCATTGTTCTGTCTCACCCGGGCCACCTCCACGAGCTTCTGGAGGGTGCGGACGTGATGCGGCAAACGGCTCGTGATCTGGAGGAGAAGGTTCGACGCACGTTCGGCATCTCGCTTGAGCAAGAGCTGCTCGACCAGGGGTACGACGGCGTCGTAAGCTTCGTCGGCACGCCCCTGGGCGGCGTAGACCTGCACCAGAATGACCCGGGCTTCCTGGTTTTCAGGCGCCTTCTCGATGACGCTTTCCAGAGTGGACTGGGCTTCGTTCACCCGCTTGGCGCCCAGATACGCCTGGCCGAGCTGCATCAGGCTTTCGGGCGTCGACTCCTGGGCCGTGACCTCCTCCATGTAGGCGATCGCTTTGTCAAAGCTTCGCTGAGCAAGATGGACGCGCCCCAGTTGAGCCTTGACCTTGACGCCATTGTCGATCTTGAGGCCTTTCTCAAGAACCTGAATCGCTTCGGCGGGATGGCCTTTGAGATCCAACTCCTCAGAGATCGCGATGTACTCGCCCACCGCCTTCTCGGTTGACCCCTCTTTGGTATAGATGTCGGCGAGACGCGACCGGGTCTTCAGGTCCGAGGAGTCGATCTCGACCATCTTGCGCAAGGTCTCGGCCGCCTCCTTGAACCTCCCGCGCTTCAGTTGGTCTTCGGAAACGAACTGATACTGCCCCTTCGCCTCCATGACCAGCCCCTGTTTCGCGTAGAGGTCGGCGAGTTTCACGTAGGGTTCAACCGCCGATGGATCGAGCTTGTTGATCTTCTTCCAGATCGCTATCGCCTTCAGGTGGAAACCGTCCTTGGCGTAGAAGTCGGCGACTTTGGCGTATTCGTCGCCCGCCTCCTGCATCTTCCCGATCTTCGCGAACAGGTCTCCGATCTTGTTGATCGTGTTCCAGTCGCGAGGATTGTCCTCCAGCAACTGGCGATACAAGGGGATCGCCTGATCGAGTTTTCCCGCCTTCTCGGCCTTCTCGGCTTCCTGGCGGGTCTTAATCGGATTGATCTTGGCCAATGGAGTTTCTGATTATCTCTGGGGAGAGCTCAAAAGAGCCATCCCGTCAGCTCAATAAATGACTTCCGGTGAAACGGCGTCGGACCAAGAGTTCTCAAGGCCTCAAGATGAGCGGCGCTCCCATAGCCCTTGTTTTCCTTCAGTCCAAAGCCGGGACATTTCGCATCCAGCTCTTCGATCATACTGTCTCTTAGAACCTTGGCAATGATCGAGGCGGCGGCGATGGACACCGAAAGTGAGTCGCCCTTGACGATCGCCTTCTGGGGAATGCCATCGAGGGGCTCGTCGATGCCGTCGATGAGGACCAGTTTGGGCGTGAGCTTCAGTCCGAGCACGGCTCGGCGGATAGCCAGGTGGGTGGCCAGTCGGATGTTGAGCCGGTCGATTTCCGCGACGCTGGCCAGGCCGATCGACCAGGCCAGGGCGCCCTCCCGGATGCGGGCGGCAAGTTCCTTCCGTTTCGCAGCCGTGAGCTTCTTCGAGTCATTGAGGCCCGTCCAATCGAAAGCGTCGCCCAGAATGACGGCGCCCGCGACCACGGGCCCAAACAGGGCTCCCCGCCCGACCTCATCGGCGCCGGCCACTGGAGTTTCCGATCGCGACGCGGCCTCCTTCTCGAAGCGGTCATCACAGCTCGCCCCGGGGCCGATACCCTTCGGCTCCTCCGCCCTCGGGCGGCCGCGTGCGGTCTTTATCCGGCTCAAGCGGAAACGCCTGAAGCCTGAACGACCGTTTTAGGAAGCGGCCTCGGCGGCGGCCTTCCCCTTGGCCTTCACCGGCTTGTCACGAAGCTCCTTGAGGCGGAGCGCCTTGCCCTTGAGGTCGCGGACGAAGTAGAGCTTGGCACGACGGACATGGTGGCGCTTCAGGACCTCGATCTTGTCCACCGACGGGGTCGACAGGGGAAAGATTCGCTCAACTCCTTCGCCAAACGAGATTTTGCGAACGGTGATGGAGCGCTTGGCCCCCGTGCCGCTGACCCCGATGATCAGGCCCTCGAAGATCTGGATGCGTTCCCTTTCCTGATCCTTGTCCTTCTTTGCCTTGGCGGTCTTCGCTTTCTGCTCCTCTTTGAGGATGGACTCGCGCACCTTGACGTGGACGCGGACCGTGCTGCCGGTGCGAAGCTCGGGATGGATCTTCGGGTTGATGTTCTTTTCGATGGTGGCGATGGCGTTCATGGAAATTCCTGTGGGCTCCGAGAGCCGGTGAGCTTAGCCTAGTTGCCACCGTTGCGCCGAGACCCGATCGGCGTTCTTGGGGTCGGTCTTCAATCGCGATGGAGATCCGGGCGTCTCGCCCTGGTGGCCTCGGCGGCCTGGTTGCGCCGCCACTCCGCGATTCTCGCGTGGTCTCCCGAGAGCAGGACTTCGGGAACTCTCAGCCCGCGGAGGTCGGCCGGCCTCGTGTAGTGAGGGTGGTCCAGCAGGTCGTTCTCAAAGCTGTCCTGCTCGCTCGACTCCGCATCGCCGAGAGCGCCGGGAATCAAACGCACGCTCGCTTCGATCACGGCGAGCGCCGGCACTTCCCCGCCCATCAGAACAAAATCCCCGAGACTCAACTCCTCGGTCGCGAGCGCGGTGCGCACCCTCTCGTCGATCCCCTCGTAACGGCCGCACAGGAGGACCAGACGGTCGAGCTTCGAATAGTCGCGAGCCTTGCGGTGTGTGAACGTCGCGCCTCGGGGTGAGAGGAGAACGATCGGGCGCGTGGGTGAAGGCCCCTCGGGCATGAGGGCCTCGACCGCCCGAAAGAAGGGCTCGGCCAACATCACCATTCCCGGCCCCCCGCCGAAGGGCGCATCGTCCACCCGGCGATGGCGATCGCTCGTGAAGGCTCGGAGGTCATGCGCCTGCACGGCGGCGAGGCCAGCATCCATGGCGCGGGCCACGATCCCGTGGGTCAGAGCCTGACGAATCAGATCCGGAAAGATGGTGATGACATCGATGCGAAGTGGCATGGGGTTCGTTCGAGTCCGAGTCTAGAAGGCTCAGCACGCCTTCGTCGGCCATTGCGGCCCCCGACCTAAGAATGGCCCGAAACCGTCCCCGCCGCCTTGACCCGCATGAAACCTTCCTTGACGTTCACCTCGATGATGAACGCGTCGACGAGAGGCAACAGGGTCTCGCGCGCTTCGTCGTCGTGAATAACCAGCACGGGAGTCGCCCCGGTCTCCCAAAGATCGGTCACGGTTCCAATCGAGGCGCCCGACTCGATCCGCACATCGAGGCCGCGAAGCTCGTGATGGTAGTACGAACCTTCGGGGAGCCCGGGCAAGACGGCGATCGGAATCCGGAGCTCAGCGCCCCGCAGCGTCTCCGCTTGCTCGATGCTGGAAATCCCTTCGAACCGAATCACCAACCGCCCCTTGTGAGGAAACAGCGAAGTGATCCGAAACCGCGACGCTGATCCCGAAGGCCGAACAAGCCGCACTTCGTCGAGGCTTCCAAAGCGATCCTCGTTGTCGGTCAGCGATTCCACCACGACCTCACCCTTGATGCCGTGGGGGCGAAGGACAACGCCGATGGTGACGCTGTCGGCCTCTTCTCGGGGAGGATTCAAATCCGTTGATGCGAACCGGAGCCGAAGCGCAGGCCGGATTCCTGAGCGGCTCCGCTTCGCGGACCCGCTCCAGAGCAAAGTCGCTGCGCTCGTTTGTCACTCCGGCCGGAGCGACGGGGGTTCTGGATGGCTCCGCTGTGCGGACCCCTCCAGGGCAAAGTC
>JANLWV010000133.1:0-2636 GCA_031364765.1 Vicinamibacteria bacterium | reverse complement strand
CACCGCAAATCGAACCTCGCGAACCCGAGCCCGATCACCGATGGCGAGCGCATCTACGCCTGGTTCGGGACCGGGCAGATGGTGGCTCTCGACCTCAAGGGCAAGCTCGTCTGGCAGAAGCATCTCGCGAAAGAGTACGGTCCTTACGCGATCACCTGGGGTCACTCGAGCTCGCCGGCCATCTATCGCGACACCCTCATCCTTCAGTGCGACCACGATCCCGCTTCGTACCTCCTGGCTCTCGACAAGCGAACCGGAAAGCAGATGTGGAAAGCGGACCGCGGCAAGGGACTTCGCTCCTACAGCACTCCAACTGTCGTCTCCGCACCGAGCGGCGACGAACTCGTGGTCAACTCGAGCCAGCGCCTCGAGGGCTACGACCCGAAAACCGGAGAGCGTCTTTGGTTCTACGAAGAGCCGAACCAGTTCCCCATCCACGTCCCGTCCTTCGCAGATGGCGTGATTTTCATGAGCCGCGGCTATCGCAGCGGACCGTACATGGCGATCCGTCCGGGAGGGCGGGGGGACATCGCAGGCACCAAGAACCTTTTGTGGCACGTGCCGACGGGAGCGCCCTACGTCTCCTCGGTCGTTCACTACAAAGGCGTCGTCTACCTGGCGAGCGACGCCGGTATTCTGCAGGCTGCCGACGCCGCAACCGGACAGCGTTTGTTTCAGGGCAGAACCGGGAACCTCTACTCGGCGGCGCCCATCGCCGGAGACGACAAGGTCTATTTCGTGAGCGAGAGCGGCGAGACCGTCGTCTTGAAAGCGTCGCGCGAGTTCGAGATCCTCGCGAGAAACCAGCTCGACGGCCGGTTCATCGCCTCGCCAGTGATCGCGAATGGACTTCTGCTGCTCCGAAGCGACGACGAACTCATTGCCGTGAGGAGCGCGCCGGAAAAGGCATCATCCGGCCACCAGAACTGAGGGCCTGGCAGAAGTTGCACGTAAGGTACTGCGGATTTGCGTATCGCGTAGTCTTTGAGTCTGAGCTACGGCAACGATAACCCCAATCATCTGAGCACTTCAGCGCTCCGCCCCGCTTCATTCCGCCATGGCACCGCTCTTGCTCTCTTCCAATGAATGTATTCCCCCGCTTTCGCTCTCCTCCTGACCGCAGCGCTTAGTTCTAATCCCCCTGCGAACCGTCCAACTTCCAACCCTCGCCCGAACGCGAGCTTCGAGAGCGTCCTGCGCCTGCAGGTGTTACTGGATCGGGCCCACTTCTCGCCCGGCGAGGTCGATGGCCAAACCGGGAGCAACCTGCGCGCGGCGGTCGAGGCCTATAAGCGTCATCGCATGGAAGGCGCGTCCGCGGGTGACGACGCGGTCGCCGAGTCACTGGCCGCGACCGACAACTCGCCCATTCTCACCTCGTACACGATCACCGCCGAGGATGTGGCCGGACCGTTCGCCCCGATCCCCGCGGACATGATGGAGCAGGCGAAGCTCAAGGCCCTCGGCTACGCGTCGGTGCTCGAAGGCCTCGGGGAGCAATTCCACGCCAGCCCCGCGTTGCTCCAGCGGCTCAATCGCGGGAAGAAGTTCACCGCGGGCGAGGAGATTCAGGTTCCGAATGTCCAGCGCCTGCCGATCGGCAAAGCAGTGAAAGTGGTGGTAAGCCAGAGCGACCAGTCCGTCATCGCTCTTGATGCCCAGGACGGGGTGCTGGCCCGCTACCCCGCGACCCTCGGCAGCGAGCGCGATCCTCTGCCCGTGGGGAATTGGAAGATCAACGGCGTGCGTCGCGACCCGACCTTTGCGTACAACCCGGCTCTGTTCTGGGACGCCAAGCCGGACCAGGCGAAGGCGACGTTGCCGGCGGGGCCGAACAGCCCGGTCGGTGTGGTGTGGATCGACCTCTCCAAGGAATCCATGGGCATCCATGGGTCCCCAACACCCTCGGTGATCGGCAAGCGCCAATCGCACGGCTGCATCCGGTTGACGAACTGGGATGCTCGCGAACTGGCGGCGATGGTGACGCCCGGCGTGCCCGCGATCCTGACCGAGTAGGCGCCCATGAAGCTCGCCTGGTTCGCGCTCGGCGTCGTGACCGGTACGGCCTCGACCTATATGATTCTGACCCGGGTATGGTGGCCCGACGTCAGGCTCACCGCCGCTCGGACCTCTGCCCTGGTGGTCCCAAGCGTCTCTCCCCAACCGCTGCTAGTGCCGACACCTCTGGAGACGAAACAGCCCGAGGTGCTTTCAGAGGACGACCTCCAGCCGCTGCCGTCGCCCAGCATGGCCGAGCGGATACCGGGGCCTCTGCTCATCGAGCCCGTGGCCACACCCTCGACCACCGCGCCCACCGAGAGCCGGTCGGTAGAGCTGCCCCTCCTGAAGACCGACCTCGATAATCTCCGTGCGCGCATGTTGTTGATACCCGTGCAGGACATAGGCCAGAAGTCGCTGCACGACACGTTTGGGGAGAGCCGGGGAAGTCGACATCACGAAGCCATCGACATCCTCGCCCCGCGTGGCACGCCGGTGCTCGCGGTCGACGACGGACGCGTGGAGAAGCTGTTCACGAGCAAGCTCGGCGGCCTGACTGTCTACCAGTCCGACCCGCAGAGCGAGTACTGCTACTACTACGCGCACCTGGACCGTTACGCCACCGCCCTTGTGCCGGG
>JANLWV010000130.1:0-3315 GCA_031364765.1 Vicinamibacteria bacterium | reverse complement strand
GTTGACCAGAAACGACGTCATCCCCTGACCAGGAGCGATTCCGCCGTAACAGCCGAGTACTTTGACCTTCATGCCACCACAGGTGAGCTAGAAAAGTCCCATCCGAAAACAATCATCAACTAGAAATTCCAAGGTTACGGGGAGATTCGGAACAGTTTAGTGCCCGACTTCCCGCTCGTCAAACCAAGCGTAATGGAGGGACGTTACTCTCTTCTGTCCCTGGAAAGGCCCCTGTTCAGGTCGACGTTGCTCCGGCTGCCGAACTTGATCTTGCGGAGGCCCGAGCCTTCGCGGACATAAAAGACCCCCTTGACCTCGGCGTCCACCCGGTCCCGCTCGAGGGCGACCTTGACCGCGGCCGGAATCCTCAGGAAGTTCACATCGAGCCGGGAAACCACCCGATCTTCTTTGAAGCCGCCGAGCAATATCGGGTCGGACTGGAACCCGTGGCCGAGAACCTTCCCGTTCAGCTTCACTTCGTAGTCGAAGCGTTCAATCTGAAGATCCTCCGGGTTCACATTCCTGATCTCAAGCCCCACATCGACGCGGGCGCCGGTCAGAGAGATACCGTCCAGATGAATGCCGGCCACCCTGACCGTAGGGGGTTTGATGGAAGCGCAGGCGGTCCAAAGGATCGCAGTGAAAGCGAGAAGGAAAAGGCGACCTGACGAATTCATGAGTACTCCTTTGGAAAGAGGCATCTTAGTACCCCGATTCGTAAATCCGGTCGCATTGCCGGCCCGGTTGAGACCAATGTTCAAACACGATGCAGGCCTCTCGCGGCTCCGCCGGCGAGCCACCATGATCTCGCCGGTTTGGACCGCCACCAGATTGTCCGTGAGCTGTCGCGCGATTCCGTCCGAAAGGCCGCTGCCCAGAAACAACGCGGCGGTTCCGAGCGCCATGGTTCCGCCGGCCAGGGCATTCCGCCGTCGCGCGCGCAAAAGATTCCGGAGCGCGATTCCCAGGAGTCTCATGGGCCCAAGTTTAGTGAGGCGGCGGGGTAGACTTCTCACTCGAAACGCGCCCACGATTTTTCGAGAGAAAGAAACCCAATGAAACTCATGCTAGCCGCTTCCACCCTGGTGTTTGCCAGCCTCGCTCCGGCCCAGACCGTCGAAGAGGTGCTGGCCAAGAACTTCGAAGCCAAGGGCGGATTGGCCAGGATCCGCGCTGTCCAGTCGATGCGAATCACCGCCAAGATGACGATTGGTCCGGGCATGGAGGCCCCGGCGGTGATCGAACAGAAGCGCGGGGACAAGGTCCGCCTGGACATCACTTTCCAGGGGATGACCCTCACGCCGATGGTTCTGAATGGAAGCACCGGCTGGAAGCTGATGCCGATCCAGGGCAACCCCAATCCCGAGTCCCTTTCTCCCGAAGAGATGAAGGACGCGGTGGAGCAGGCGGACATGGATGGCTTCCTGGTTGACTACCAGACCAAGGGCCACGCTGTTGAGTCCCTTGGCAAGGAAAGGGTGGAGGGCACGGACGCCTACAAGCTCAAGGTCACATTGAAGAGCGGCGACGTGCGCACGGTCTACATCGACACCGACAGCAATCTCGAGATCAAGATCGAGTCGAAGAACACCCGTCGCGGCGTCGAGGTGGAAGGCGATACCATCCTGGGCGATTACAAGGAGGTCGAAGGCTTGGTCCTCCCCCACTCCATCGACAGCGGTCAGAAGGGCGCGCCTGGACGTCAGGTCATCACCATCACGAAGGTCGAGATCAATCCCAAGCTCGACGACGCCCGTTTTGTCATGCCGGCCAAGAAGGAAACTCCTGCTCCTCCGGTCGTCAAGTAGTGCTTTCCATGACTTCGTGGGCCGTCGTCGCGCTGGCGCTGGCCGGTCTCTCTTCCGCCCAGGATGTCAAAGTCGACACCGACACGTTCGGCGGGCTTGAAGCGCGCAGCATCGGCCCCGCGGTCATGAGCGGTCGCGTCTCCGCCATGGACGCCGCTCCCGGCGATCGCCTGACCATCTACGTGGGCGCCGCGTCCGGAGGTGTCTGGAAATCCGACGATGCCGGCGTCAAGTTCAAGCCCGTCTTCGACAAGTACAACCCGTCGATCGGCGACATCAAGGTGGATCCCAGAAATCCGAAAACGATTTGGGTGGGCACGGGTGAGTCGTGGGTTAGGAACAGCGTCTCGGTGGGCGATGGGATCTACCGCACCACCGACGGCGGAGACAGCTGGCAGAAGCTTGGGCTTGAGAAAACCGAGCGAATCGCCCGAGTGGCGATCGACCCCGTCGACTCATCGAAGGTTTTTGCCTGCGTGCTCGGACCGCTCTTCAACGACAGCGACGACCGCGGCGTTTATGTGACGAAGGACGCGGGCAAAACCTGGGAGAAGACACTTCAAGGCGCTCCGGACACCGGCTGCGCGGATCTCTCCATCGACCCCAAGGACGGAAAGACGGTTTACGCCGCCCTGTGGCAGCACCGGCGCAAGCCCGATTTCTTCACCTCGGGAGGCCCGAAGAGCGGCCTGTTCAAGTCCACCAACGGCGGCGCGACCTGGCGAAAACTGACCCAAGGCCTCCCGGAAGGCGACCTGGGTCGCATCGCGGTTGAGGTTTCGCCCGCGAAGTCGAGCGTGGTCTATGCCACCGTCGAGGCGAAGAAGACGGGTCTGTATCGATCGGAGGATGCGGGCGAGACGTGGAGTTTGATGAGCACCGCGGCCGTGGTTCAGGGGCGTCCGTTCTACTTCTCGCGCCTCGTCGCGGACCCGGTGAATCCGAATCGCATCTACAAGACGAGCTTCGGCGCCGGCACCTCCGACGACGGCGGCAAGACCTGGAGCGCTCTTTCAGGCAACTTCCACGGTGACGTCCACGCGATCTGGGTGAATCCGAAGAACACCGACGAACTCCTCCTCGGCAGCGACGGCGGCGCCTATCACTCCTGGGACCGGGGCAACCGATGGCTCTTCGTCGAGAACCTTCCTCTCGCCCAGTACTACCACGTCGCCCTCGACATGGAGTTTCCGTTCAACGTCTACGGCGGCCTGCAGGACAACAACTCGTGGTGGGGGCCGTCAAAGACCAGTGGTCCCATAGGAAATCGCGAGTGGAGTCCGCTGTCCGGGGGAGACGGCTTCTGGGCGTTTCCCGATCCCATGGATGAGGATCTCGTCTACAGCGAATACCAGGGCGGAAACATCTTCAGGACCAGCCGCAAGACGGGCGAGACGAAAGACATCAAGCCGTCGCCGGTGGTAGGAGATCCGAAGTACCGCTTCAACTGGAACACGCCGATTCACCTGTCGCCCAACGACAAGGGCACGCTCTACATCGGCTCGCA
>JANLWV010000092.1:0-7960 GCA_031364765.1 Vicinamibacteria bacterium | reverse complement strand
CCTCTTCACGTATCTGGGGCTCTACGGCTACTCGGTCGATGCCCTCATCGCGAACCGGGTTCTGCCGGAGTCGCTCCAGGGACCGTATTTCGAGCGCTGGGCCCGCGCCCAGGCCAGGCAGATGAAGCGCGTTCGCGAAGGCTTTTCCTCCCTGCCCGTTCTTGAAGCACCTCTCCGCGAGGAGGAGGTCATGGGCACCCGTTTGCTGAAGTCCTTGGCGGAGGAGGTCTATGGCGAGCGCGATCCGGCGCTGGTCTTTCACAGTTGTCGTCCCCCCAAGGTGGAGCGACGAGGAGAGGGGTATGTGTATTCGTTCGACCTCCCGTTTGCAAGCAGCGACCGGCTGACCGCCTATGCGGCCGGTGACGAGTTGTCGGTCACCATCGACAACTGGCGGCGTAACATCGTTCTGCCCCGGTCGCTGAGCGGCCGGGAGGTAAAGGAAGCGCGTCTCCGCTTGGGGCGCCTCAGCGTGGTGTTCGGAGGTCGGTGATGGTCAAAAACGACGAAGCCGCAAGCCAAAAGGGACGGAAGGCCTGTTGTCTGGTCTCCGGATTCCTCGAAGAGATGGGTCTTGATTCGCGGAAGGCGAGGGAAATCAGACGACAGACGCTGGTCGGTCTGATCACTTTCTGCCAGTGGCAGCTCTCGCGGATCGACGACGACACCTCTCGCCCCAAGCGCGCGGAACCTCGCAAAACCAAAGGCCGGCGGGTGAAGGTGGTTTAAGGGGCGGGGGAGCGCTTGGGGGTCGCGGCCGGTTTCGCCCCGGGTTTTCCCTTGGCGGCGGGGGCCTTCACGATCGGAACGGCGTCGACCACGTTGGGCACCTGGCCCAGTTCGTCTTCAACGCCGACGAATACGTCGTAGATACGGACGCCGAGTTCGCGGTCGTCGGTCGACGACGCGTTGATGGCCTTGGGGATGATGGTCTTGTCCATGGTGAACCGCAACTCGACGGTGTCCTGGGCGCCGAGATCTTCGGTTTTGAACCGGATCTTTTTCTCCACGAGCTCACCATTCTCAAACTTGTGGATGAAGCCGACGCGACCCTGGGCGGACAGGGTGAGGACGGGCGGCCCGGTCGGGTAGTTCTTGGTCGAATAAGGCGCATCGAACTGGACGTAGAGGATGACCGGCTTCTTGGGGTTCTTGAATGACAGCACCCCTTCCTTCTTGGTCCAGGTCGTTTCCACCATCGGATTGGGGCCGGGATCGGGGTTGTACCAGCCGTCCTTGTAGTAGACACGGACGTTTTCGACCTGGGCCAGAAGCTGCATCTTCGCCACTGCATACTCGCGCAGGCCGAAATCTTCGCCCTTCAGCGGGATGCGCTCCCCGCGACCTGCCGGGTAAAGACCCATGGTGACCGTGGCGTCGCCGATGTACGTGACTACCGGGACAAACACCGTGCGGGTGTAGGTATAGGTCTTGCCCGCCTCCCATTGAGAGGGCGGTGGGGAGGCCACGTGATCATCGGTGAAGAGCAGGACCTTGCCCTGGTCGATGAAGTGAACGAGAGCCCGGTAGTCGCCTTCAATCTTCTTGAACTCGGGTCCGGTGGTCCAGGTGTACGTGACCTCGATGGCGCTGTCGAGGGGCGCGCTCATTCGGTTGGCCTTGAATGAGGCGGTGATGTCGTTTGCGGGCACAGCGCCGCGCCGGCTGCAACCCAGCGCCAGCAACAGGGGTGTGACAATCAAAAGGGCGCGGTGGATCCGCATCGTGGACAAACCTCCAGAAGACTTCAATTGACTCGCAGGGGAACCCTGGCAGATCAGGACGAGAGTCGAACCTCGCTCCAGGCCCTCAGAAAAGGGGCCTGGAAGACTGACGGAAACCCGGATTGTACCGGGCCGGTTGAATGGGTGTCAACGTTTCCGCCGCGGGTCGAACACGTCGAGCCACCGGTCGATCTGCTCCGGACTTTCCCTTTGCGAGGGTTTGTCAGAAAGCGGACTTCGTTTCATGGCGGATCGGCCGAGCCGACGCGCGAACTCGTGGGCTCTCTGTACCGTTGCGCCCTTGTGGCGGGCCTTGTCTCCGAGGGATTTGTCCGACGTCACGACCGTGAAGTCCCGGGGCGTCTTGGAGTCGGAAAGAAGCCTCAGAATCAGGTCGTCGGCCGACCTCGCCTCGCCGAAGACCACGCGCAGGCGCGGGGTCGGGCGCGAGGCCAGACCCCGGTCAGGCGCCGGGCCGTCGAAGATGATGGTAGCCTGAGCGCCTGCAGATCCACAGAAGACGGCGACCTTCCGGGCGCAGGATTCCCGGTCGGCGAGCCCGTCGTTTGAAAGCCCAAGGGCATGGGCCAGATTGTTTCCGTCTACAAGATAGGGCATCGAAGGAGGCTGAGCGATGCTACTATCCGGTCCTTGGTGGGACATAGATTGACGAGGCCGCACAGAAAATGAGTTTTGCCGAGAAGGGCGCCGTCGCTGAGATCGAACCCCCATTTTTCATTGGGCAACTCTACCGCCTAAAGGCCACGGGGACACTTAGGTTCGAGGATCCGCCGGTCCAACGAGCCATCTATTTCCGCGAGGGCCGCGTTCTGTTCTCTTCTTCAAATGCGGCCGAGGACCAGCTGGGCGCCATCCTGGTGGCGGGGGGGAAGATCGGGCAAGAGCAGTTTAACGCCATTGTGGCGGCGCTGGAGCCCAAGCAGTCCATCGCGTCGGCTCTCTCCCAGGGCGGACATGTTTCCCAGAAGGACATCGGCGACGCGGCCCGGCGGAAGGTCGAACAGATCACTGGGGCCTGCTGCACGCAAACCACTGGCCGCTACGAGTTTGAAGACGGCGTGCTCCCCAAAGGCGCCCTGGACCTCAAGCTGACCACGGAGAAAGTCCTCATCTCTGCGTTTGATGTGCTTGAGCCCTCCGGTTTCCTCATCCGGATATTGAAGAGCCCCATGGCCGTCCTCGCCTCGGCCGAAATAGAGGTCGCTGACCCCGACCTCACCCGCCTGCGCGATGCATTGGACGGGGTTTCGTCGCTCGCCGACATCGGTGGCAAGGTGGGGCTGCCCCTCGCGGCCACGGAAGCGCGCGCCGCGGTTCTGGTGGTTCTCGGAGCTGCGTCGGTCATCACTTCCCAGATCGAAGAAATGGCGCTCCCGGACACGGGAGAAACATCGTCCGGTCTGCCCGCCATGACGTTGTCCGAGGATTCCGATCCGGTCCTGTCCGAGACCATGGCCTTCGCGCCAAGCCCTGAAGAGGGACCGAGCCTGGAGGTGGAGGGCGACTCGCCCCTCGTCGAGCCGCCCTCGGTCGACAGTGGGCTCGGCAGTTCTGGGGATGCCACTCTGGTCATGGGAAGTGGCCCCGATCTCTCGCCGCCCGAGCCTCCGGCCGAAGCCGGCACTCCGGCCGAAGACGAGGCGATCAGCATCAGTGGGATAAGGCATGAGAAGGTCGCCACGCCGGTCCGCCGTCCGGCTCGGAAATTGATGGATTCGCCCGCCCCGGCGGCCGTCCGCCCCGCGTCCGCCTCCATCCCCCCGAAACGGTGGGAGCCCGTGCTTTCCGCACAGAGTCGGCCCGGCCGCGACCGTCGCGGGCTCGCGGGGATGGTCCAGAACCCGATGTTCAAGCGGGTGGCCGCAGTGGTCCTTGTGGCCGGCGTTTCCGTGCTGGCATGGATTGGCTACACCGCGAGCCAGACACGGCCCACGCCCACGGCCCCGACGGGGACACCCTTGCCGCTCGCAACGCCCCCTTCGCCCAGCTCGCCCTTGCCGATGCCTTCCTTGGCGGCTACCGCCCCTCTCCCCGCCGAAGCACCGTCGCCCAGAGCCGCGGCAATCGCTCCCACGGTGACGCCGACGGCGAGCCCCGAGTCCACACCCCAGCCGATCAAAACCCAGACTCCGGCGGCGGCCGCCGTCAGGGCGACGCCCACGACGCGGCCCGCTCCGGGTTCGGGATACGAAGCCATGAAGGCCGGCCGGCTGACCGAGGCGGCCGCCGCTTTTGAGAACGCTGCGCAGTCCCGCAGCGAGGCATTCTCGGTGCAGGTGCTCGTCGCCTGTTCGGCCCAGACGATCGCGAAGGCGATTCAAAACGACCCTTCGGCCGACCTCTTCGTCCTGCCCACCACTGTGGCAGGAAGGCCCTGCTATCGACTCTTGCGCGGCTTCTTCAGGACGTTTGGCGAAGCGACGGAGTCGGTCGCGACGTTGCCTCCCTACTACATCGTCGAAGGCGCCAAGCCCAAGGCGGTGGCGGTCAAGGCGGCTCTCCGCTAGGCGGCATTGGCCGCTCCCATCAAGGAGTCACCTTGCGAGGCCTTTCCCCCCCGGTTGCGTGCCTCAGTCTGTTGATTTTTTCGCTGGTGCCGGGCGCAGTCGCGCGCGTACCGGCTCCGGCCGCGATTTCCGTGAAGCCGAGGTCATTCGACCGAGAGGTCCAGGCGGCGAAGAGCTATCTCGAGGGCTGGTTCGGCGCTCCGATCGCGATGCCGCCGATCGATATCGTCCGGGGCGAGAACCGCGACGCGTCTGCCGACCTTCCCGGCCATTACCAGGACGGGGCCATTCGACTTCGCCCCGAGACCCTTCAGAATGACTCGGAACTGAGGCGGGTTCTGAGGCATGAACTGACCCACGCGGTCATCGACCGAAGGACAAGGGGGAACTGTCCCCATTGGCTGCAGGAGGGCATCGCCCAGTTCCTCGATGGGACGGACGTGGTGGCCACCGACGCCTGGTTGCGGCAGGATGTCTCTCCGCTCATTCCCCTCTTCCGCATTGAGGGCCCGTTCGGGGACCGCGACGCTCGTTCGCGCGCGCGGGCCTATCGGGAGAGCGCTTCTGCGGTGTCGTTCCTGGTGTCTCGGGTGGGGCGCACCGGGCTGCTTTTCCTCATCCAGCGCCTTGGAGAGGGCCGGCCGTTCGACCGGGCATTGCTCGAAACAGGGCTCTCGTACGCAGAACTTCAGCAGGCCTGGGAGGCGTCTTTGCGTCTGCGGGCAAACGTGAAGTAATCCCCGGGTTCGAGCCCCTTTGATGGGGCATCGCGACCGTACTCCTCTGCGCCCTAAAACCCCGCGCAGGTGTACCACTCGAATGTGCGGGCGAGTCCGGACTCGAAATCGACCTGCGGGTGGTACTTGAGCAGTTTCCTCGCCGCCCTGGTGTCCGCGAGAGAGTGACGGATGTCGCCCTGGCGCGCGGGCTCGTGCTTCGCCTCCACCTTGCGGCCGGACAGGCGGAGGAGCGTGGCCAGAAGCTCGTTTAGAGTGTGCGCCTTGGAGGTGGCGATGTTCACGGTCTGGCCCTTCAGCCCTGGGGCGGTTAAGGCGAGAAGATTGGCGTGAACCACGTTCGAGATGAAAGTGAAGTCGCGGCTTTGCTTCCCGTCGCCATAGATCACCGGTGCGTCCCGCTTCAGCAGAGCCTTGGAAAACCGGCTGATCACGCCGCTGTAGGGAGAAGACGGATCCTGGCGCGGACCGAAGACGTTGAAGTACCGCATGGTGAGGGTCTGCATGCCGTAGAGCTCGGCGAAGATCCGGACGTACGTCTCGCCCGCGAACTTCGCGGCGCCGTAAGGAGACAGCGGCTTTGCCGGCAGAGCCTCATGTTTGTAGCGCTCTTTGCAATCGCCGTAAACCGACGACGAGCCGGCATAAATGAAGCGTTCGACGCATTCATCGCGGGCGGCAACCAGCATGGCCATCGTCGCGGTCGCATTCGCGTGGTGGGACGCGAACGGCTCGGCGACCGAGAGGGCCACGGAAGGGACGGCGGCCTGGTGGTACACGACCTCGATGCCCTTCATGGACTTCGCCGCCGTCTTCAAATCGCCGCAATCGCCGGCCTGGATTTCGATATCGTTGCGAACCGCCCGCAGGTTATTCCGTTTGCCGGTCGAGAAATTATCGAGGACCCGGACTTTGTGGCCGCGCTCCAGAAGAGCCTCCACCAGGTGGGATCCGATAAACCCGGCGCCACCAGTAACGAGGATTCGCTTCATTGACATCGAACCGTAATTCTAGCGCGGGCGACCAATCCCAAATTATCAGCCTGGTGTTCCCGAGGCATCACGGCCGAGTGCGAGTACGGAACCGGCCTTCATCAAAGGCTTATCAGCTTTTAAGGACGGCGCACGAGTACGACGCTGCAGCACTCCAAACACCGTCATTGCGAAGGACCCGTCGTTCCGTCGTGGACTGAAGCAATCTCTCTGCTGCGGTGTTCTTCACACGCTTCGCGGGCGTCGAGCGGCGGTCACGGCGATTGCTACCTCTCGGGCGTGAGAGGGCGGGACTCCACGCGTCGAGCGCATCGCCGTCCGTCAGGGTGAGGACGGCGATGGTGCCGTCACTCTTTTATTGGAGTCGCGCTTTGAATCTCACGCCCGAGAACGCAACCGCCCCGCCCACCGCTCACGTCGCGACTGAAGCATCGCCGCTGGATCACGAGCGCCTTCATTGCTACGCCGTCGCTCTCGAATTCGCTGGTCTTGTTCCGGCCCTCACGCACGCCAGCAAGCACTCACTCCGCGATCAACTCGAGCGCGCCGCAGCCTCGACCTGCCTGAACCTGGCCGAAGGCTGTGGCCGACGAGCCCGCCGCGACCGCCTTCATTTCTTCGCCATCGCCCAAGGCTCCGCGATGGAATGCGCCGCCGCAGTCGACATCCTTCGTGTGCTCGGCCACCTCACGTTCGCTGACGCGACGCGAGCGAAGCACAAGCTCACAAGAATCGTACAGATGCTCATCGGCCTGCGCCGGGCATAACATCGCGCAACCCGAACTCCGCCTTGACCCCGCCGGCACGCTTGCCACCGGGGAGAACGGGTGGGGGGGACGCTGCATCCTTCGTGACAGGCGCGTGGGAGTCGGAGACGCTTCGGGCGCATCAGTTACGACGCGTCGTCGTCCGCTTTCGTGAGCGAGAACGTGAACGCACCGGAGTTCTGGTGTCAAACGTGGACTTGGACGGACCGATCCTGGCGGTTTGGGAGCGGTCCGGGGTTACGGGCTGCCGGGAAACGTGAACGCGCCTGGATCCCGGCTTCCGCCGGGATGACGGAGGGAAAAAGGGGGCTTTCTCGGGGCTCCGTGAGATCACGGCCGAGGACGGGTACGGACGAACTTCATCTCAGGCTTGTCGGCTCTTACGGACGAGTACGTCCACGGGTGCGGCCTTACGAGGTGCCAAGCGGAGGCCGGATTCACTCCGGCCGAAGCGAACGGGGGTCTGGGGGGCGGGGCCGTTCAACGCCCCCCAGCTAATGAAAGATTCGGCGGAGTTGGCCTGTAAGCCGGATTCTGTCCGTCTCACTTTTGACGGTGAGAGTGGACGATCATCCCTCTAAGTGCCGCGATTGCTCGCGGCCTCATGCAACCAACCCGGGGGCCTGAGCGATGGGCCATCGCCTCGTATCGCCCCCCTATTTGGTCTTGCTCCGTGTGGGGTTTTCCCTGTCCCGCGAATGTCACCACCGCGGCGGTGCGCTCTTACCGCACCTTTTCACCCTTACCCCTTGAAGCCTCTCGGCTCAAGGGGCGGTATCTCTTTCTGTGGCACTGTCCCTGGGGTCGCCCCCGCTGGCCGTTAACCAGCACACAGCCCTTGTCGTCACTTAAGACCACCGTGGAGTCCGGACTTTCCTCTCCGACGAATGCGTTGTTCGAAGCGATCGTCCAGCCAACTCCGCCGAACGAGGGTGACCCTATGCGCCGCCGGCCTTCCGCGTCAAGCCGTCCAAATCCTCGGTGATGCCGTACTGCTCGAGTTTCTTGTAGAGATTCGATCGCGGCGTGTCGATGGCCTGGGCGGTGGCCGAGATGTTCCACGCGTTCTCCCGAAGCCTGGCCACGATGAAAGCGCGCTCCGAGCCCTCCTTGAACTCGCGCAATGAGCCTTGAGGCAGGGCAATGCCGCCTATATCGTTGGCGGAAGGAGCGGTTGCGCTGGCGCCACCCGGCTCACTTTTGGCCTGGGGC
>JANLWV010000423.1:0-2920 GCA_031364765.1 Vicinamibacteria bacterium | reverse complement strand
GAGGAGTTCTCGGTGTTCGCGCAGGACAAATGGCAGGCGACGCCGAAATTGGCGGTGAGCTACGGCATCCGCTGGGACGCGCAGTACATGCCGGAAACCGTAGACCCGAAGACGACGGCTTACGCGTCTTTGCTGAGCAATTCGACTTTTCCTTCAGACGGCAGGATTCCCGACCAGACGATGCAGTTTCAGCCGCGCCTGGGCCTCGCGTGGGACGCTAAGGGAAACGGTAAGTCGGTCATCCGCGCGAGCGCCGGTATCTTCTACGCGCGGCAGAACATGCTGACCCAGGTGGGTGCGGTGACCACCAACGGTCTGCAGCAGAAGAGCGACTTCACCGCCACCTTTCTCAAGAATCTCTTCGGGGCGCCGACGCCAACTTGGCCGAACATTCTGCCCCCCTCGCCGGTGCCGGCGGGAACCTTCCCGTTCTTTACCGGCATCCGGGTCTTCGATCGCGACTACAAGAACCCCCGCATCTACACCGCGAACTTCGCCTATGAGCAGGAGCTGGCGCCCGACTGGTCGGCCTACCTCGACTTCACCTACTCGAAGGGCACGCGCCTCACCCGCTTTTTGAACTACAACGTTCACGGCACCGGGGTAGCGGCGCAGCAGCCGGCCACCAGGGACTCCACGGTCTACACCGGCGGGAATCCGATCGAGCCCCAGTTCGGCGATGTCTTCGTGATCAACAGCCGCGGCAAGAGTGAATACAAGGGCGCCACCCTGGGCCTCAAGAAGCGCTTCTCGAACAAGTATCAACTGGAGGCGAACTACGTGCTCGCCAAGGATGAAGACGACGATTCCAACGAGCGGGATCCTTTCACCGAGCGCACCTTCAACTTCTACGACCTCTCGCTCGACTACGGCCCGTCCGATCGCGACATCCGGCACAAGTTCAACCTGTTCGCCTACGGGGAACTCCCCGGCGGCATCCAGGCGAATGCGCGCGTTCAGGCCCGTTCCGCGCAGCCCATCACCACCTCGCCCCGCGTCCTGAACGGGACCGACCGGGGCCGGAACTGGGACCGCAAGGACAACAAATACTTCTCCTTCGACTGGCGCCTGCAGCGGCCCTTCAAACTCGGATCAAAGGCCACCCTCGTCCCGGTGGTTGAGATGTTCAACAGCTTCAACAACAAGAACAACATCAACCCTCTCTCGACGCCGGGTCTGTTCGACTTCTCTGGTTTCCTGAGACTCGGGGTGGGAGATCCACGGCAGGTTCAGCTCGCCGTGAAGCTCAACTTCTAGGTTCGCCTCGTCTTGACTTCCAGGTCACGTTCGGGTCACGCTTCCGTCACCGGCGATGCTTAAGTTCGGCGCGACAAGCCAAAACTCCAAAGGAGCTTTCGATGTTTAAGAAACTTTCCGCACTTTCCATTCTGATCCTGATTCTCGCTTCTACCGCCGTTGCCCAGTTCGAAACCGCCACCGTCCTCGGCACCGTGCGCGACAAGTCGGGCGCCATAACACCCGGCGCCACGGTGACGCTCTTGAACCTGGACACCGGAATGGCGCAGACGAAGGTTGCCGATGCCCAAGGCGGCTACGAGTTCTTCACCGTGCGCCTCGGCCTGTACAAGGTCACCGCGACTCTCGACGGCTTCGCGCCGTCTTCCGTCGACCAGCTCCGCGTCGGGGTCGGCGCCCGTCAGCGCGTTGACCTGGCGCTTTCGCCCGGGGGCATCACCGAGGCCGTCGAAGTGACCGCCGACGTCAGCCCGCTGGAGACGGAGTCGTCGCAGCGCGGACAGGTGATCACGCACGAGCAGGCGGTGGCCTTGCCGCTGAATGGCCGCGATTACTCCGCCCTGGCCCTGCTGACCACCGGCGTGCGCCAGTCGGCCATCGGCACCGGCAGCGCCTCGACGCTGCGCGAGGGATCGTTCAACGTCAACGGCCTGCGCAGCACCTTCAACAACTTCCTGCTCGACGGAGTCGACAACAACGCCTATGGCACCAGCAACCAGGGCTTTTCGAATCAGGTGATGCAGCCGCCGCCCGACGCGGTCGCCGAGTTCAAAGTCGTCACCAACAACATGAGTGCTGAATATGGACGCGCCGGCGGCGCCACCATCAACGTGGCCTATCAGAGCGGCAGCAATCAATTCAAAGGGTCCCTCTGGGAGTTCTTCCGTGACACCAAGCTGAACGCCACTGGGTTCTTCAAGCCGCTCGGCGGCGAGAAGCCGGCCCTGCGCCGCAACCAGTTCGGCGGCGTGCTTGGCGGACCGATCATCAAGAACAAGGCGTTCTTCCTGGTCGACTACGAGGGCTTCCGCCAGAATCGCCAGCAGGTCGCCTTTCTCACGATCCCCACTGCGACTCAGCGAGCGGGTGTGCTTTCGGTGGCCGTCCGCAACCCCATCACGGGAGTGACCTACCCCGCGGGGACGACGATCCCCATGACTCCGTTCGCGGCAAAAGTCCTCCGCGGCATTCCTGATCCGACCGGCACCGCCGCGAGCAACTATCAGTTCCTTCAGAAATTCACGAACGAAAACAACAAGTACAACGGCAAGGTCGACTATCAGGTGAGTGACGCTCTGCGCGCATTCGCCCGCTTCGGCTATCGCAAGTCGGACATCTTCGACCAGCCCCCCCTGCCCCTGCCTTCGGGCGGCGCCGGCAACGGACTCACGTACACAACCAACAAGCAGTTCGCCACGGGACTCACCTGGACGAAGAGCGATCACGAACTGGTCGAGTTCCGCTTCGCCTGGTCGCGTACCGTGGCCGGAAAGAATCCTCCCGCTCTTGGCTCGACGGGCGCCGCGGAAGACTACGGGATCACGGGCCTGCCCTCCGATCCTCGGGTCGCCGGCGGGCTTCCGACTCAGCTGACCACCGGTTTCGCCGACCTCGGCCGCCAGGCGACGAATCCTCAGTGGCAGTTTCCGACGGTCTTCAACCC
>JANLWV010000081.1:0-1562 GCA_031364765.1 Vicinamibacteria bacterium | reverse complement strand
CCGACTACGGCGCGTTCGTCGACCTCGGCGGCCTCGATGGCCTTCTCCACATCACCGACATGTCGTGGGGCCGCATCAACGATCCCAAGGAAGTCGTCAATGTGGGCGACGAGCTTCGGGTCATCGTTTTGAAATTCGACCGCGAGGCCGAGCGCGTTTCCCTTGGCCTCAAGCAGTTGAAGGCCGATCCCTGGACCACCGTCGCGCTCAAATACCCCGTGGGCGCGCGGGTCAAGGGCAAGGTGGTCAGCCTCACCGACTACGGCGCATTCATCGAGTTGGAGCAGGGCGTCGAAGGCCTCATCCACGTTTCCGAGATGTCGTGGTCCAAGAAGCTCAAGCACCCGAGCAAGCTCCTCACCATCGGCCAGGAAGTCGAGTGCCAGGTGCTCGGCATCGACCAAGAAGCTCACCGCATTTCGCTCGGCCTCAAGCAGACCGAGACGAACCCGTGGGAGCAGTTCAACGGTAAGTATCCCGTGGGCACCAAGGTCACGGGCAAGGTCCGAAACCTCACCGAGTTCGGCGCGTTCGTCGAAGTCGAGGATGGCATCGACGGCCTCATTCACGTGTCCGACATGAGCTGGACAAAGCGGGTCAAGCATCCGTCTGAAGTTCTGAAGAAGGGTGACGACGTCACCGCCGTGGTCCTGTCGATCGACGCCGAGAACCAGCGCCTGTCGCTCGGTTTGAAGCAGCTCGAAACCGACGTATGGGAGCGCTTCTTCAACACCCACCGTGCCGGGGATGTCATCGAAGCCAAGGTGACCCGTTCCACTTCGTTCGGCGTGTTCGCGGAACTCGCGGAGGGCGTCGAGGGTCTGGTCCACGTGTCCGAGCTCGATGACAAGCGCGTCGAGAAGCCGGAGGATCAGTTCAAGGGCGGCGAGACCGTCAAGGTGAAGATCCTCAAGATGACCGAAGTCGATCGCAAGATCGGCCTCTCCATCAAAGCCGCCAAGAACGAGGACGTGACTCGAGACCTCGCGGCCCTTCGCCAGTCCCAGACCGCCGACGCCAACGCGACGACCGCCATGGCCGACGCGTTCAAGGCGCTCACGAAGAAATAGCTGACGCCCCGAAAAGAACCGGGGCGGGTCTTTGAGTGGCCCGCCTCTTCATTCCCCGGTCCAGGATTTTCCAATCGAGATCTGAGAAAGATGACCCGAGCCGAACTGATCGACGAAATGGCGGGGCAGGGCCCGCTTTCTCACAAGCAGGCCGACGTTGTTGTCGAAACCATCCTCGACGCGATGAAGACGGCGATCGCCCAGAGCGACCGCATTGAAATTCGCGGTTTTGGGGTGTTCAGCCTGCGCCTGCGCCGGCCCCGGCGGGCGCGCAATCCGCGAACCGGAGAGCCGCTGGTCTCGTCCGAGCGCCGCGCCGCCCACTTCAAACCGGGCAAAGAGCTGAAGGCAGTCCTCGCCCAGATGGATCCGGGCCGGCGCGACGACGAGGCCGAGTCCTGAGCCCGCTCAGCCCTCCAGGCAGTAATCCCGGCCAGTGACCTGTATCAGAGGAATAGAAACCGCCGGAACGCCGATGCATCCCCGCTCGCT
>JANLWV010000071.1:0-11014 GCA_031364765.1 Vicinamibacteria bacterium | reverse complement strand
TACTTTCCCGAGACCACCACGTCGCCGACGCCCGGTCCATAACCTTCGTTCGTCGCCTTGGGCCGCAGGGGAAATTCAAGCTCGTACTGGAAGCGAGGACCGAGACGATTCTCGTAAACAAATTCAAGCTCGGTCTCGCCTTCTTCGGGGACGATCTTCGTCTTCAGGACGACTTCGGCCTCCGGAAACGCCTTGCCCGTGGCGATGAGACGCCGGAAGTTCAGGTCGCCGGGCGGATACCGGTCCGCAGTTTTGCAGAAGGTGCGAAGGTAGGCGACGACCGCGCTCAGTTCCTCGGGCGGAAACGCTTCGCCAAACGCAGGCATGACGTCGGCGAGGCCGTGCTTCGGGCCGCCGTTCACTACCACCGACTTCCACAAGGCGGAGGGCTCGGCGGTGGTTCCGCAATCGGCGAAGGAAACGGGACGGATCTCGCTCTCCCATGCGGGGTTCCCGGCCCCATCCTCTCCATGGCAAAGGATGCAGGCCATCTCGTACACCTCTTTCCCCTTGGCCAGCTGGGCAGGGTTCGAGGTGGCCCAGCCGGCCAGCAGGGCGAGTGCCGGGAAACTCATCGAAACGCTGTTACTTGAGAGTGAAGGTTAGATCGACGGCTCCCGAAGCGCCGGCCTTCACGACAACTTTGCCGGTCATAACCTTGAGGGTGGGATGCTGCGCCTCGATCTCATACTCGCCCGGGGGGACATTTGGGATCTCAAACGTGCCGTCGACCTTGGTCACGGCAAAGAACGGATGCGCGAACACCGCAATATACGACCGCATCCACGGATGCACGTCGCAGCTCACCGGGAAGAACATTTCGGGCTTGTCGAACCTCTTCTCCGATTCCATCCCCTTGCGCGGCTGCCCCAGATTGAAGCCGGCGTTCACGACCGGCCGCGGATGGACGTTGTGGAGGGTCTCGTCGCTGTTGCGTATCTTGAGCGGCTGGCCCACCTCCAGGCCAATAGCCACCGGCGTGTACATGCAGCCTGTCTGGTCCAGGAGAGCGGGTGTCGTAATGGGAGGAAACGTGCCCTTGACCGGCGTCTTGATCGACACGATGACATTCGCGAGGCCCCCGTCCTTTCCATCAATCTGCCGGCGCTCGACTCCGTTCGGGTTCGCCTGCAGGCACCGTGGATCGGCCGACATCCGGATCCTGATCGGGTCGGGTGCTGTTCCCTTGAAGGAGATCTTGCCCGTGATCTTTCCCGGGGCCTGCGCGTGAACTTGAAGGACGGCTCCGCCCAGAACGGCGAGGGCGGTGGCGGAAGCCAGAACGAGGAGTGAGTTGGATCGCATTGTTTTCCTTGGGGTGGCGTCTGGTGATTGGGCGGTGCGTGGCTCGGATGGTGGAGGAGCCATGATAAGGGCGCAGAGCGGGGGACCGCTATTTATCGAGCCAGGGCGATGGCGATGAGAACCGCCCTCTGCGTGCCCTTCCACGAGTCGGTGGTATCGAACGCCTCGGTGAGAGCGTGCGCGTCTTTGCCCTGACCACCGCCGTCGATAGTGATCGCGGAGATTCCGAGACTCATGGGCACGTTCGAGTCGGTGGAACCCTGGCTCCACTCCACATCGAACCCAAGCGCCCGGGTCACTGAGGTCGCGGCGGTCACGGCGTAGTCGGTCGCGGGGGTGGCTCCGGGGGGCCGGATGCCGACGCTTTTTTTCTCCACCGTGATCGTCCCGTTGCCCCAGCGCTTGTTCTCGGCGGCCGCGGCAGCGTCTGCTTCGGCGAGGAACTTCGCGTGAATCGCGTCGAGCGACGCCTGGTCGTGCGACCGCATGTCGACTTCCGCCCAAGCCTCAAACGGTATGGAGTTCACGGAGGTTCCGCCGCCGATGCGTCCCACGTTGAATGTGGTCTTGGGCTCCCTCGCCACCTGGAAGTCGGAGATCGCGGCGATGGCGCGGCCGAGGGCGTGAATCGGATTCACCAGGCCAAAGGCGCCGTAACTGTGACCGCCGAGGCCTTTGTAGATGAGACGGTACCGGAAGCTGCCCACACCGACGTGGGTCATGCCAAGCCCGGTGCCGTCGACCGAGACGAAGCGGTCGATCTTTCCCTGGAGCGTGTCTTTGAAGAGTGCTTTGGTCCCCCGCAGGTCGCCGAGTCCCTCTTCACCAACATTCGCGACGAACGTGATCGGACCTTCGGTCGTGACCTTCGCTTCGTTCAGGGCGCGGATCACGCCGATCAAGACGGCGAGGCCCCGGCAATCGTCGCCTATGCCCGGGCCTTTAAGCCAGGCCCCGTCCCTGGTCACCTTGACGTTCGTCTCGGCCGGGAACACGGTGTCGAGATGCGCGGCGAAGACGAGATGCGGTTTCGGTCCCTTGCCCGGACGCTCGCCGAGGACGTTGCCGATGGCGTCGATCCGGACGTTGCTCAGGCCGAGTTTCGTGAAGATGTTCTTGAACTCGAGCCCGCGCTTCTCTTCGGCAAACGGAGGTGCCGGGATCTCGCACACGCGGATCTGCTCCGCGATGACCTCAGGCTCGTTGGCCTTCGCGCGTTCGAGGGCGGCGACGACGATTTTGTCGGCCATCATCATTCCGCCGACATCGCGGGTCTGGGCGAACGAGAGGGCTTCGGTGAGCAAGGCCAGGGTGAGCGCGGCGGGCGTGGTCCGGTAGATCGGGAGTTTCATAGTCGCGGCGAAGATTACGCGACCTGGTCATGTTCCTTGATAGCGCCGATAAAAGCCTCGCCAAACTGGGCGAGCTTCGCGGGGCCCACACCGCTTACGGCCAGGAACTCGTCCGGGGTGGTTGGCTTGTCGCGGGCCATCGCGCGCAGCGTCGCGTCGCCGAAGATGACAAACGCGGGGACGTTGCGACCGTCGGCGAACGTCCGGCGCAGGGCTTTGAGCTTCTCGAAGAGCGACTCGTCGAACGGGGCCTCGTCCGCGCTGGCCTTGCCGCCGCGCGCCCGCTTCTCTCCAGCCGCCGCCACCGCCTTCCGGGGAGCCACCGGCCGCGGCATTTCGAGACTTCCACGCGACTTCAGGAACTCGGCCCCCTGCGCGGTCAGATCGACGGTCGGATAGTCGCCGGTCATCTGGTTGAGCAGGCCGCGGCGAATCGCCTCGCGACCGATCTGCTGCCACTCTTCGCGCGAGAATTCTTTGCCAATGCCGTAGGTCGAAAGGCTCTCGTGACTCCAGCGCGTGATCTGGTCAGTGGTTTTGCCGGTGAGGATGTGGGCGTGGTGCAGCAGACCGAACGTGGACGACCATCCCATGGATGATGACGCCGACCTCACCCGATAGACGGTCGAGAGCAACTTCTGCATCGGAATGCTGGCGTCGAACACCTCGCGCGGGGTGAGGCAGTTGTCGCAGGCGCCGCAGTTCGGTTCGCCAAAGACCTCGCCGAAATACTCAAGAAGGTTCGCCCGCCGGCAGCCGGTGGTCTCGCCGTAGTCGATCATCCGGCGCAACTGAGCCTTGGCCACGCGCTTTTCGACATCATCGGTGATCTCCTCGATGAAGCCGAGCTGCTTCGCGACATCGGACGCGCTGAAGAGCAGAACACACTCGGAGGCCAGACCGTCGCGGCCCGCGCGGCCGGTTTCCTGGTAATAGCCCTCGACATTTTTCGGCATATCGTGATGGATGACGAAACGGACATTGGGCTTGTCGATGCCCATCCCGAACGCGACGGTGGCGCAGATGACCTGCACGCGATCCCGGACGAAGGCTTCCTGGTTTTTTGAACGGTCGCGGTCGGAAAGCCCGGCGTGGTACGGACGCGCCTCGATGTTCGCATGGCAAAGGCTCTCGGCCACCAACTCGGCGGCGCGCCGGCTCGCGCAGTAGACGATGCCGGCCCCTCCTCGGTGCGCGGCGATGAGACGCCTGACCTGATCGGCGGGCTTCGACTTCGGAATGACGCGATAGGCAAGATTCGCACGGTTGAAACTGCCGATGCAGACAAACGGATCCTTCAGCCGAAGCTGAGTGACGATGTCCTTGCGCACACGCTCGGTGGCGGTGGCGGTGAGAGCCATGAACGGGATGGCGGGGAAACATTCGCGCAGTTCGACGAGACGCCGATACTCGGGACGAAAATCGTGGCCCCATTCACTGATGCAGTGAGCCTCGTCGATGGCCACGCGGTCGACCGGCCATTCGGCCAGCGATTTCATGAAGCTCGGCTGAAAGAGCCGTTCGGGCGCCACGTAGAGGAGGCGATACTGATTACGCCAGAGGCCGCGGAACCGCTCGCGCGCGTCGTCGGAGTCGAGAGAGGAATTGAGGAACGTCGCCTCGACACCGTTCGCCTGAAGCGCATCGACCTGATCCTTCATGAGGGCGATCAGGGGCGAGATGACCAGGGTGAGACCCTGGCCGAGGACGGCTGGAAGCTGGAAGCAGAGCGACTTCCCCCCCCCGGTGGGCAGCAGGGCCAGGACGTCGCGACCCGCGAGGGCGGCGGCCACGATGTCTTCCTGGTGGAGCCGGAAGGTCGAATAGCCGAAGGAGTCCTTCAGCGCCTGGAGGATCCGGGTCATCACTGAGCTGGGGGGCCGCAACGCCTCTCGCGCTCGTGCTCAGCCCCCCACAAACGAGCGCCAGCGACTTTGCGCTGGAGGGGTTCGCGAAGCGAAGCCATCCAGAAGACCCCCGTACGCTCCGGCCGAAGTGACAAACGAGCGAAAGCGACTTTGCCCTGGAGGTCTCGGCGCAGCCGAGCCCGACAGAAATTCGGCCTTCGCTGGCAAGATGGGGGGCCGCAAGGTTGGTCCGCACGCAGCCGCGGCAGGGGGCCACCATCATGCGAATATGAGGGCGGCCATGGAAGAACCATCGAAGCAGACATCGTTCGAGCATTTTGTCAGGATCATCGACCGGTTGAGGTCCGATGGCGGCTGCCCCTGGGATCGCGAACAAACCCACCTCACCCTGCGACAGGCGACCCTGGAAGAGGCGTACGAGGTTGTTCACGCCATCGAGACCGGAAACGCCGCCAACCTTAAAGAGGAACTGGGCGACATCCTCCTTCACGTGGTCTTCCATTCGGATATCGCCAGGCGGGCCAACGAGTTCACGATCGACGACGTGATCGCCTCCATCGCCGACAAGATGGTGCGCCGGCATCCTCATGTATTCGGCACGGTCGAGGCCGCGACATCCGAGGCCGTCCTCAAGAACTGGGAGGAATTGAAGCGCCAGGAGCGGACGGCTAAAGGCGCCGAGGATCAGGTGTCGCTTTTGGACGCGGTCCATCGCCACACCCCGGCGGTGATGGAGGCCCAAGCACTATCGCAGAAAGCGGCGAAGGTCGGGTTCGACTGGAACAAGCCCGAAGAGGTGCGGACCAAGGTTGAAGAGGAGCTGAACGAGCTTGGGGCGGCCATGATGGAGCCGGCGGAGTCGCGCGCGCGACGGCTTGAAGAGGAGTTTGGCGATCTGCTCTTCGCGGTGATCAACCTGGGCCGCAAACTCGGGGTCGACGCCGAAACGGCGCTTCGCGCCACGAATCGCAAGTTCCGCACTCGCTTCGCCTTTGTGGAAGAGGGCTTGCGCAAAGAAGGCAAGACGCTAAAGGAAGCCACGCTGGACGAAATGGAAGCCCTCTGGCAGGCGGCGAAAGGCAAATAACCCACCGGGTGTCCAAGAAGCCTGATGCAGGAGATCTGGCCCGAAAGCCTCTCTATACTCGCGAACAACTCCGGCACTTGGATCCCTTTTTTTGACTCCCACCATTCGATCCACCAACGACGCGGCGTTCAAACAGCTGCTCGGTGAGACCGAAGGCGCGCGGGCGATCGTCATCGATACCGAGTCGGACAGCCTCTATCACTATCACCAGAAGATATGCCTGATCCAGATCGCTACGGAGGCCGGCTCGTCGTACCTGCTCGATCCTCTTGAAGGGTTCCCGGTCGAGGCCCTTCGGGTTCTGCTCGAGGACCCTGCACTGACGAAAGTCTTCCACGGAGCCGACTACGACATCGCCCTGCTGAAAGCCAAGGCGTCGATCGGCATCCGAAATGTCTACGACAGCATGATCGCCGCGAAATTCCTGGGCCGGACGGAAGTCGGCCTGCAGGCCACCCTGCGCGACGAACTGGGCCTCACCATCTCAAAGGGCAACCAGAAGGACGACTGGTCGTCGCGGCCGCTCTCAGAGGAGCAGCAGAATTACGCCCTCACCGACGTCAACCACCTTCTTGAAGTCGCAACGAAGCAGCAAGCCGGGCTCGAAGAAAAGCGGCGTCTCCATTGGGTCCTTGAAGAGTGCGAGGCTCTTGAAGCGCTCGCCGGGATCCCCGAAAAAATCGATCCTCGCGAGGTTTTCCGGGGGGTGAAGGGGGTAAGCGCCCTGTCTCCCCGAAGTCTCGCCATCTTCCAGGAGCTGACCGCGTGCCGCGAGGAGATCGCCGATGAACTTGATTTGCCGCCTTTCCGCGTGGCCGTTAACGAGGCTCTCCTCTCTCTCGCCCGGACCGAGAAGGACGGCGGCCGGGAGGCGGTGACCTCTAACATCAGACGACGCGAGTACGCGGATCGTTTTCATGAGGCGATGATCCGGGGTCTCGGAGTTCCGAACGCTCATCTGCCCGCGCTCGAACGTGGTGGACGGATCGAACTGCCCCTTCCCCAGCAGCGCCGGGTGGCGGCGCTCAAGGAATGGCGCAAGTCCGCGTCCGCTCGCATCGGCCTCGAGCTGTCGCTCGTGATCCCGCAACGGCTCATCGACAAGATCGCCGACGCCAACCCGGCGGGCCTCGACGAGTTGTCCGCCATCCCCGGGCTGAGGCGCTGGCGGGTGGAGGCTTTCGGCGAAGAGATCCTGAGGCTCATCACCAAGCCGTGACCCGCCGCCGGCTGGCCGCCTTGCAGGCGGTGCTGAACCGCGCCTACGCCGAGTATGACGCGCGCTGGATCGAGCCCGACCCGGTCCAGTTCGTGTGGCGTTACCAGCGACTTGAGGATCGGGAAGTGGCCGGACTCATCGCCTCGTCGCTTGCTTACGGGAACGTCAAGCAGATCAAGCGCAGCGTGGAGAGGGTTTTGGGCGTGCTGGGGGATCGACCGGCGCGGACCATCGATTCGCTCGACGCCCATCAGGCGCTCCTCGCGCTTCAGGGTTTCAAACACCGATTCAACGACGCGGTGGACGCCGCCTGTCTGCTTGTCTTCATTCGCGAGATGCGTCGCTCGGCGGGATCCATCGAAAACTTCGTCGTGCCCTATGGCCGAACCACCGAGCTCCGTTCCACCCTGGCCGACTTCGTTCAGCGAACCCTCGCCTTGAAACACCACGGCCTCTATGGCCACGGACCCCTGCCTCATGACGCGGGGGTGCGCTTCTTTTTTCCTTCCCCCGAGGACGGCAGCGCCTGCAAGCGGCTTTGCCTTTATCTGCGCTGGATGGTGCGCGCCGATACCGTGGATCCCGGAGGCTGGACGCGGGTTTCCCGGTCCGCTCTCCTCATCCCTTTGGACGCCCATATCATCAACATCAGCCGAAGGGCGAAGCTCACGCGGCGAGTCTCTCCGGGATGGAGGATGGCCGAAGACATCACGGCCACGCTACGCGAGTGCGACCCCGAGGATCCCGTGAAGTACGACTTCGCGCTGCACCGCATCGGCCTGTTCAAGCGGGAAGCCGATCTCATGTCTCTTCGGAAGGCCTAGCGCCCCTACAATCCGCTTCACCATTATGCCCAGTCCTCATCTCGATGCCGAACAGACCAGGCGTCACGATCAATTGAAGTTCGACTACACGCGGAGACCTCTCGCCGGACGGGCGATCCTGGTGGCGGGAGGGACCGGGGGCCTCGGGGCTGCGACCGCCGCGCTCCTCATCACCGAGGGTGCTTATCCCATCCTCGGATACCGCGAGAACAAGGGCCGGGCTGAGCTGGTCCAGCAACGGCTTCAGGACTTGTACGCCGGCCCGGTCGGTCTGGTGCAGGGCGACATCCGCGAGGCGGCCTCACGGAAGCGCTATGTGGAGGGCGTGCTGCGGGCGAAGGACAGAATCGACGGCCTGGTCGTGTTTACCGGCGACCCGGCGCGGGCCAAGACCGCGGATCTTCAGCCCCCCGCGTTTCAGGAAGCTCTTGACCTCAATGCCGTGGCCCCGCTCCTGCTCGCGCGCGATGTGGCGGTCGCGATGAGGGAGAGGTCCACCCGGGGCGCCATCGTCCTGCTGTCCAGCATGCAGGGCGCCTACCCGTTCGAGGGGTCACTCGGCTACGGCACGTCAAAAGCGGCGCTGATCCATGGAGCCAGGATTCTGGCCAAGGAGTTCGGAGGGCGGGGCGGGATCAACGTCAATGTCGTGGCGCCCGGCGTGACCACGGTCGGCATGGCGCGCGCGTCGGTCGACGCGGGCAAGTACGACCCAATGATCGAAGGTGACGTGATCACGCGCTTTGGAAAACCGGAGGACGTGGCGCGCGCGGTGCGCCTACTGATCGACCCCGAAAGCTACATCACCGGCCAGGTCGTGGTGGTCGACGGAGGCCTCACCCTGCGCCGGGATCTTCAGCAGTTGACGTAAAAAGCCCGGGACAACGAAACTTGCCCCCATGAAACAGTTCCTGGCCCTTCTCGCGATTTCGTTTTCGGTGACCGCCTGCAATCAGGCGAGCGCAACCGCGGTCGCCGCCGCATCGACCCCTGACCCGAGCGGAGATCAGGTGGCGGCGAAGATCGGCTCGCGCTCATTCTCGAATGCGGAGCTTGACACGCGGCTCAAGGCCGATATGGAGGCGCTCAAGGCGCGCGCCGCCGCGAGCGAAGAGCAGCTCAAGGCTCAGCTCGAGGACATCAGAGTCCAGGTGAAGGATCAGGAATACAACCTCCGCAAGAAGGCCCTGACCGAGGTTCTCTTCGACATGGAGGCCCGGGACCGGGGCATCACCCGCGACGCCCTCGTAGCGCAGGAAGTCACGGCGAAGGCAGGGGTCTCAACCGCCGACACCGACGCCATGTGGGAGGAGGTCAAATCCCGGGCCAAGGGAGCCACCAAACAGCAGGTCCTGCCCCAGCTCAATCAGATGGTGGCCCAGCGCAAGACGGAAAGCCGCATCGCCACCTACCAGCGCGAGCTCTTCAAGAAACACAAGGTGGCTCTGGTTGGCCTCCAGCCTTCCCGCAAGACCGTGACCTTCCCGAGCGACGCGCCCGTGATGGGGCCGGCCGACGCGCCCATTACCCTGGTTGAGTTCACCGACTATCAGTGCCCCTACTGCCAGAGCGCCCAACAGTACGTGGACCGCGTGATGGCCGCCTACCAGGGCCAGGTGCGGCTCGTTTACCAGGAATTCCCGCTCGACTTCCACGCCCAGGCGAAGCCCGCCGGGGTCGCCGCGCGATGCGCCGGCGAACAGGGGAAATTCTGGGAAATGCACTCCGGCCTTCTCCTCTCTCCCGGGACGTTTGACGCGGTGGATCTGCAGAGCCGCGCGGTGGGACTGGGGATCGATGCCACGCGCTTCAACACCTGCCTGGCCTCGGGCAAGTACAACCCGGTCATCCAGAAGGCCATCGACAACGGTCGGTCGGTCGGTGTCTCCGGCACGCCCACCTTTTTCCTGAACGGTCGATCATTCTCGGGAGCGCAGCCCTTCGAGGTTTTCGAGCGGATGATCGAAGAAGAGCTCTCGATGGCTTCAACGAAAAACGCCGGCCGGTAGTTTTCGAAGTCGCAAACCGTCTCGCAGCGTTTACAATCCGCGCGCCTCACCCCGAATTCGCGGACGAGGCGTTTTTTGCATACGCAGCACAGGAGCTCATAAAGAGTTGGCTCAACAGACAGACCTTCGGGCTTGGACGATCAAAGACGCTTCCGAGCTCTACAACGTCGACGGCTGGGGCAAGGACTTCTTCTCCATCAACGACGCGGGACACGTCCAGGTAACGCCCCAGGGCACGGCCAAAGGCGCCATCGACCTCAAGGAACTGGTCGAGGATCTGAAGAGCCGCGGCTGCAATCTGCCCATACTCATCCGGTTCTCCGACATACTGAAGTTCCGGATCGAACAGCTCTTTGGCGCGTTTGCAGCGGCCATCGCCGAGCACGACTACAAGGGCCGGTTCCGTGGCGTCTATCCGATCAAGGTCAATCAGCAGCGCCACGTGGTCGAGGAGCTGGTCGAATACGGCGCGCCCCACGGCCTCGGCATCGAGGCCGGAAGCAAGCCCGAACTTCTGGTCGCCCTCGCCCTGCACGAGAACCCGGACGCCTACATCCTCTGCAACGGTTACAAGGACAAGGCGTTCATTGAGACCGCGCTGCTCGCTCAGAAACTGGGACGCCAGGTCATCATCACCGTCGACCGGGCCCAGGAAATCGACACCATCATCAGTTGCTCCCGCGAACTCGACGTGCGTCCGGTGATCGGCGTGCGCGCTCGCCTTTCGACCAAGGGTGCGGGCAAGTGGGTGGAATCCACCGGCGATCGTTCGAAATTCGGCCTCAACACCGGCGAGATCGTGGACGCGGTTGCGAAACTGAAGACCGAGGGGATGCTGGACTGTCTCCAACTCCTCCATTTCCACATCGGCTCGCAAATCACCGCCATCCGCGCCATCCGCGACGCCATGCGCGAGGCCTCGCGCATCTTCGTGGAACTCCACCTGATGGGCGCGAACATGCGGATCATCGACTGCGGCGGCGGCCTGGGTGTCGACTACGACGGCAGCCAGACCAACTTCCACTCCTCGGTGAACTACTCGCTCGCCGAGTACGCCCGCGACATCGTCTCCGAAATCAGCGAGGCCTGCAGCGCCAAGGGCGTTCCCCATCCCGACATCGTGACGGAATCGGGCCGCGCCCTCGTCGCTCACCATTCCGTTCTCGTCTTCAACGTCCTCGGTTCGAACGAGATCCTGGACGGCAAGACGCCTGAACTCGTGGGCGCGGACGAACATCGGATCATCCAGCAACTCTACGAGACCTACATCAACGTCTCGATCAAGAACTGCAGGCATATAGAAAAAGTGTGCAGACAAAGTTAGCAAGCAAAGTCTTCAGATTCTATGCG
>JANLWV010000023.1:0-7756 GCA_031364765.1 Vicinamibacteria bacterium | reverse complement strand
GAAACGACCTGACCGCCGACGACATGGGGCGCATTCAACAGGATGTGTACTCGCTGCAGGCCGCGCGGCTGATGAAGGTGTTGGAGCCCCTCTTGCCCCAGACCCCGCGGGCGGAGGTGCTGCGCCGATGGGACCGTCGTTACGACGTGGCCTCGAAGGGCGCGGCCCTCTTCGAGGACGTCTACCGCGCGATCCGGCGGGCGGTCTTCGGTCCTTCGGTCGTGGATCACCTCCTTGACCGGACCGGGGTATTCGCCGATTTCTACGCGGCGTTCGACCGGGTCCTGTTTGCTGAACGCTCGGCGTGGTTTGGTGACGAAGCGCGCGACGATCTGTACCGCCGGGTGCTGGGCGAGACGCTCTCCAGCGCTACCGAGCGTGCCTGGGGCGATTCGCAGCACATTGTGCTGTCCCATATGTTGTTTGGCGGCAAGGTGCCGCGGTTCCTTGGATTCGATCGCGGGCCCATCACGCTGCCGGGGGGGCGCGCGACACCGCAACAGGGTCAGATCTATCGCAGCGGGGGACGCACCACCAGCTTCGTGCCTTCGTACCGCATGATCACCGACTTCGCACGCCCCGAGGTTCACACCGCGATGGTGGGCGGGCCATCGGACCGGCGCGGGTCGCGCTTTTATTGCTCGGATCTGGCCGGCTGGATCAAGGGCGAGTACAAGATCCTGAAAGCGTAGGCGCCAACCTACTTCCGCCCCAGCTCTTCCAGGACTCCCTTGATCAGCAGGGGCCAGACCGTGGTGGCATCGGCGTACACCTCGGCCTGCCGGCCTCCTTCGCTTCTGGGCACGAACTTGCCCCAGGAGACTCCTTCCGAATAAGTGCAGCCCGACAGACCGCCCCAGTGGACGGGCTCGGGGCAGATCCTCACCGCGTAGTGATAGCGGGGAGGTTTGAAGTCCTCCTCCAGCCGGTCGTTGGTGATGTCGACGAACGGGCCCACTTCCTGCGCCCAGTTGCGCGGGACGCCGCCGCCGATGGTGAAGATGCCGAGCTTCTTGGCGCTGAGGGCGAAGCGCGCGAAGCTGATGAGATCGTGGAACGGGTTGTAGCGCGGGACCACGTTGAACAGATCCATCGGCGTCTTGATCTCGCCGCGTTTGCGGGCGTGGCGCATGGCCCAGGTGGCGAGGTCGAGGCCGAGTTCCGAGTCGGTAAGTGCGGGGACGTAGACCGGCACGCCCTTGAGGTAGGCGCTGCGCAGGACGCCGCCGCCGTCCGGGACTTCCGCGAGAACCTGGCCGAGGGCGCGGCAGATCATTTCGGATGAGAGTTCCTTCTGAGGTCCCAGCATCTCCATGGCCTTGGTCGAGAACTCTTCTACGTGATTGAGATTCGCCTCCATCTCCAGCGTGTCGTAAACCCGGTTGTAGCCCTTTTCGAAGAGCTCTTCGTCGGAGACCTCGGGGTTGTAGCGATAGTGGGTGAGGCCGATGGCTTCCGAGAGCCCATGCGCCATCAACGCTCCAGTGGAAACCACCGCGTGGACGAGGCCCTCGTCGATCATCTTCTGGATGACCTTGCCCATCTTGGCGATGGTCATGGCGCCGGAGAGCGTCATGACCACCTTGCAGTCGGGGTCTTTCGCCATGGCCACCATGATCTCGAAAGCCTCACCGAGCGAGCGGCCCGAGAACGCGGTGTGACTCATGCCGCGCAGAAGCGAGGCGAAGGACGTGACTTCGTCGAGATCCAGACTCTTGAGGGGGACGAGTCGGTCTTCGCGACCGTCATGAAGATGGCGCTTGTCCATGCCCAGCAATCTACCAGTCGGGCTAGCGGGATCGGATCAGAGCCTGGATTTCCCGCAGGTGCCTTATCTCGT
Source organism: Vicinamibacteria bacterium (assembly GCA_031364765.1). Taxonomy (GTDB): domain Bacteria; phylum Acidobacteriota; class Vicinamibacteria; order Fen-336; family JAGNNV01; genus JAGNNV01. The sequence continues at coordinate 5,916 of JANLWV010000023.1, read as the reverse complement.
GATCGATGCGGACGCCGTCTCCCGGGCTTGCCACCTCGCCCCGGGGATTGAACCAGACGAAGGGTACCGCGGCGCGATTGGCGGCGAGGCCATCCACGCGAGGATCGTCGCCTACGTAGACGGCTTCCTGGGGAGAAACGCGGAGCCGCTTAAGGGCGAGTTCGATGATGCGGGGATCGGGCTTGGTGAACCCGGCGCGCTCCGAGGTGACGACCACGGGAAAGGCGTCCATCAGTTCGCTGGCCCTGAGCCGTCGCCTCTGAACCCGATCGATGCCGTTGGTGACGATACCCAGCCGATAACCGAGACGGGAGATGGATCGCACCGCCGCCGCCGCGCCTTTGATCAGGTCGGCGCGAGACGAGAACTCCTCAAGGTAGAGGGGCGCGAGCTTCTTCGCGCGAGCGGGGTCGAGGTCCATCTTCTCGAGCCAGAGGTGAAACCTCAGGACGCGCAGTTCCTTCGAGGTCAGCCGGCCGGCCCGGTACTCGCCCCACACGTGGGTGTTGATCAACCGATACGCTTCCAGGGAGCGCGCCCCGAGGGGCAAGCCGGCCGCCTGGGCCACCAGGCCGAGGGCTTTACGCTCCGCCTTCTCGGTGTCGAAGAGGGTGTGGTCGAGGTCGAAGAGGACCGCCCGAACCGGCCTCACCACCGGGCCTACTTCGCGCGGTACGTGATGAAGCCCTTTTTCAGATCGTATGGCGAAACCCCAACGGTGACGCGGTCGCCGATGATGACTCGAATCCGGAACCGGCGCATCTTGCCGTTCAGCTTCGCCAGTACCTCGTGGCCCTCGCCGCAGTTCACCTTGTAATGCCCGCCCGCAAAAATTTCCATCACCGTTCCCTGCAGTTCGACCAGATCTTCTTTACTCATCTGTGCCGCATTTTAGCCTTGTTTCCGACCCCAAGCCTTGGAGTGTGGTCTAGTGTCTCGAAGATCAGAGACGCCGGAGAAACTCGTCGAGCGGGCGCAGTTCCTTCGAGTTCGGCGCGAAGGGATCGCGCGCCTTCACGCCCCCGAGGGGGTTTCCGATGCGCAGATGTTCGAGGATCGGCCCTTGCCAGAGGGTGAATAGTTTCGTGACCGCCAAAGCCCCCGATCGCGAATGGCTGCAGTAGCCGTGCATCGACATGAACGACGCGGTTTCCCGGAGGGCCGCTTGGGGAAAGAGCCGGTTCGCGGCCGGTCGATCCCCGGTTACCAGGCTCTTCAGGTTTGCGGTTCCGAGGACGCAGGGGGGGCACTGACCGCAGGCCTCGCGTTCAAAGAAACGAGCGATCGACTCCAGGATCGCGTGAGGCGGTGTTTCTTCATCGAGGACAAGAATGGAGGCCGTGCCCAGGGCGCTGCCTTCAGCCGCGAGAGAGGCCGGATCCAGGGGGACGTCCAACCTGGCCGCGGCGAGAGGAGTTGAGTGCGCGCCGTTCGGGAAGACGAAGCCGATCTTCGCAGTGGCCCCGCCGCCTTCCGTCTCGATGACATGGCGAAGAGTGCGCCCCTTCTTTACCTCGTAGGCGCCGGGGGAGCGAACGTCGCCCCAGATCGTGACGCTCAGGGTCTCGCTCGCCCCAAACGCCGAACCAGCGCGCACCGCGTCCTTTACCCGGACTAGAGTGTCGACGTTCTGCACGAGGGTGGGCCGTCCGTAAAGCCCAACCGCGGTGGGGCGGGGAGGCTTCTCTCGGGGCCACGCGACCCGTCCCTCGATCGACTCCAGCAGGGCCGTCTCTTCCCCGCCCACGTACGTGTCGTCGCCGCGATGGATCGAGATCAAAGACGGAAGACCCATCTCCTGGACGGCGGCGCCGAGCCGCTTCTCCTCTTCCAGGAACGAGCCCTTCAGATAGACGTACCCGTGTTCCGCCCCCAGAGTCTCGATCGCGTGCTTGAGACCAAACAGCACCTCCTTGGGTCTGGTGCGCATCACGAAGCGATCCTTGATGGAACCGGGTTCACCTTCGCCGCCGTTGGCGATGACCAGCGGGACACCCGTTTCCGCGAGGACGGCCCGCCACTTTCGATGCGTCTCGAACCAGCCTCCTCCGCGTCCGCGCAGGCCGGAAGCCTCGAGGCGGCGCAGCGTGTCTTCCTGCTGTTCGGTGATCATGAGGGAGGGCGAACTCTAGTCCTGTCTCGTGAATATCCAGGGCCATGGCCGCCGCGTTCCGGACGCCTTTCGCTCCTTTCGGCCCGGTCGATTACAATCAGAGGCGTCCGCGTACGCATTCTCCAAAGGAGACCACGAAAAATGATCCAACTCACACCGACCGCCGCCACCAAAGTCAAAGGCATCCTCGAAGTCGAGAAGGAGAACATTGCGAACGGCGGCCTTCGGGTCTACGTCCAGGGCGGCGGATGCTCGGGTTTTTCGTACGGCATGGTTCTCGATGAAGTCGCTGAAGACGACGAGGTCTTTGAGTTCGAAGGCGTCAAAGTGATTGTCGACCAGATGAGCCTGAAGCACCTCGACAACGCGACTATCGACTATAAGGAAGACCTCATGGGCGGTGGTTTCGCGATCAAGAATCCGAACGCGAAGTCGACCTGCGGCTGCGGCTCTTCGTTCAGTTCGTAACCGTCGACATTTCCTTTGCCGGCCCTTCGGGTGAGAAGCGGTCGGACCGCCGGAGTAGGTTCGGCAGCACCATAGGGTTTCGCTTCCGGTCCGGGTATGGCAATTGCTCTCTTCAAACCAGGCATGAACTCAGACTCGCATTCGTCTACGAATCCAGCATTGCTGGGCGAAGGCTCGAGCTTCTCCCTGCCCGCGCTGGCGTCACGAGGACACACTGTGGCACGCGCCACACATCGCGTGCTGACCGTTCGAACCAGCACACGCCTCGAGCTGCTTAACCTGACCGGGCAGGTCCAGGACGTGGTGCGCGCCGCTCAGGTTCGTGAGGGTCTGGTCCTGGTGTCGTCCCTGCATACGACCTTGGCGTTAATGGTGAACGAGTGGCAGGAAGCGCTGCTCGAAGACATCAAGGCGATGCTCGGGGATGTCATACCGGCGGAAAGGGAGTATCGGCACAACGATCCCCGTCACTCGGACTGCGACCGAAGGAACGCCCATGCTCACCTGCAGGCCACCCTCCTGGGCCATTCGCTTTCCTTCGGTGTGACCAGCGGACGCTTGGCCCTGGGCCAGTTTCAGGCCATCATCGCGGCCGAGCTCGATGGTCCGCGGGAGCGCCAGGTGACGGTTCAGATTTTCTCTTTCGCCTGAGACCGCAGGGGCCGCCCGGGTGCGGTTCGGAAAAAAGCGCCGGCGTCTGATAAGAGAGCCGTGGTGACCTCGCTCCTTCCCGAAACCATTCCGCTCTTCCCGCTGCCGGGTGTGGCTTTGTATCCCGACCTGCCGCTGCCCCTCCATATCTTTGAGCCGCGGTACCGGACGATGTTGAAGGACGCTCTCGCGGGTTCCAGGGTCATTGGCATCGTCCAGATCCGCCCGGGCGAGGAAGGCGACCCCAGGCCCGTCTTCTCGATCGGATGCGCGGGCCGGATTGAAGGCGTCGCCGAGCTTGTGGGCGGGCGCTCCAACATTGTGTTGCGAGGCGTTTCCCGGTTTCATATCGACGAGGAGCTTCTGGCCGGCCGTCCGTATCGAGTGGCGCGGGTCAGTCCCCTCATCGAGAGGGTTCTCGACGAGGAATCTCTGACCGAATCGCTCGCGCGTGTTCTCCATGAGATCGGCCAGATCGACGAGGGGATGTCTCTACTGGCCCGCACGGACGAAGCGCCCAAGGCCCTGGTCGTCAACATGCTGGCCCAGCTGCTTCCGCTTGGGGATCTGGAGCGGCAGTCGCTCATCGAGGCGCCCACCATCGATCAGCGGGCCCGGCTGCTCGCGCAGATTCTGGATTTCGCGCGGTTGTCGCGGTCGGCGCCGTCGTCGGATTCCGGAATCAGGCACTAAAGCCGTCGCATCCCATCCGCCCTTGGGACCAGACGGGCCACAACCGTGATGCCGGACGGGGTCTGTGCCTGGCCTTAACCTCAGGACACTTCCACTGACAGGTCCTTCGCGGTGTAGATCTTGAGGCCGTCTACGAACAGCGAACCGGCGCCCAGGTATCGGCGGCCGTTCGCGGTGTCCTGAACCGCCGTGACTTCAACCAGGACGCTCACCAGCTTGCTCTCGGGCAGGATCTGGCCGCGATAGCGCCACTGGGTCGGAATGTTCGGCGCCACCGACTCGGCCCTGGTTCGTGGTGACCCGCCTCTTTTCTCGCGATCGAGGGCGATCGCAGTCAGAAGCTCCACCAGCATGTGGATGCCGAGGGACCCGGGCTGGACCGGATCCTGGAAAAAGTGGGCCTTGAAGAACCACGCCGACGGGTCGACATCGTGCTCGGCCACCGCGGAGCCGAGCTGAGCGTTGCCCCCTTCGGGCCACACGGCCTTCACGCGGGTGATGATCGCCAGCCTGCCCGTTGGGAGCCCTGACTCGGTGGCGCGCATCGCGGTCAGATCGAAAACGTCCGCCTTGGCCGCGTTTTCGAACATCAGGGCATCGGCGGGCTCGGTGGCAAGACCTACTTGTCGGGCGAGGGCGGTTTCGGGGAAGAAGCCGAAGCTCGTGGTGAGTCGCAGGATGTCTCCCTCGCTGTCGCGGCAGGACACGTCGAATGAGACCAGGCTGATTCCGCCCGAGGTGGAGACATCCTTGAGCGTCACGTGAGTGATGAGGCGATCGGCTCTCGGATGCAGATTGCGGAAGACGACCGCGTCGCCGTCGAGGTTCCGGAAGTAAAGGCCTTCCGCGGTCTTGAGGGGAAGGCCGGTGGCGAGGGCCAGCCATCCGCAGGGTTGCAGGGCCGCCTCGAGCAGCACCGCCCAGGGCATGAGACCGCGACCGTCCTCGAAGTACCAGTCGTTCGCGGGCACATCGTACTCCGCCACCACCGAAGCGCCCTTCTTCGCGTCTCCCGTAGGGGCATCGAGCGAAGACACTCGGGAGAAGAACTTGTAAGGCGGCGACGGCAGGCGGGAGAGCCGTCTCGGGCCATCGAACGGCGCGTAGGACGGGCCGAACGCGTCGCTCGGCCGGCCGATCGCGGTGGCGAGGATCGAGACATCGTCGAACGCCTTGCCGGGGGCGCGCTCCGCGGCAGTGCGCATCTCGGCTTCGATCGGGAGATCGCGCGAGAGAGGAATGTCGGCGGTCAGCCTGAGACCGAGGCGTCGCGCGTGGAAGGCTTTCACCCCATCCACGGTGCAGAGAAGGTCGGCGATCAGCGTCGGTTCAGGGCCGTCATGGAGTTCGGCCGCGAAAACCTCGTACACCAGTTTTCGTGACGAGGGCAGGGCCTGACCGCGGCATCGGAGCTTGTAGGTCAGTTCCGGCACGGGCTCGAATCGCCACGCGTCCTTATCGAGGGTGAAGCCGCACGCGGTCAGATAGAACGCCATGGCCTGCAGACACCCTTCGAACATCAGTGTTCCCGGCATGCACGGATCGTTCTTGAAGTGGCCTTTGAAGAACCAGTCGTCTTCGTGAAGATCGAGAACGGCGCGCAGGTAGCCCCGGCCCCAGGGGCCGCCGGCGACATCGATCGCGTCGACTTCGTCGATAAGAAGCATGTTGCCGGCCGCGATACGGGCGGTCATGGTGTGGGTGAGAGCCCGCAGGTGCGAGGATCCGAAGGCGTCTCTCACCCGGCCCTCCGAGAAGGCGATGACTTCCTCGTGCGAGTACGCGGGCCGCGGTAGGGTCTTCGGCGCATCCAGGCGGAGGCCGGCGAAATCCGAGATGGCTTCCTCTTCCGGGTTCCACAGGACGCCGCCAGTGTTTGCCAGTTCCCCCTCGGTAAAGAAACCGGCCTGTCCATTGCGCACGCTCAACTGTGGCCGGGGCACGCCCCAGGGTCCGCTGGCCATGGAATCGTAGTGGAAGAAGAAGAGGCG
>JANLWV010000004.1:0-4810 GCA_031364765.1 Vicinamibacteria bacterium | reverse complement strand
TGGCCCTTTCCCTGGGGCGTCATCATGTCCAGGATTCGGCCGGTCAGGTCGGACGGCGTGGTCTCCAGGCGGAGCCGATGCTGAGGGTAGAGCGGCGTCAGGTTGTCGAACAGGATGCGATCCCGGGCGGAGTCGGGATCGAGGTTGTTGATGCTGGTGATGCGGGAGAACGAATAGAACCGCTCGGCATGTCGCGGCGCGCGCACGATCCCGGAAAGTTTGTCCCCGGTCCGCAGGAAGAACCGTCGGATTTGCGAGGGGGAGACGTAGACATCATCCTGCTCCGCCCGGAAGCCCACCTCGGCGCCGCGCAAAAAACCGTAGCCCTCTTTGGTGGCGGCGAGGACGCCGGAGGAAGTCAGGGCGATGGGGCTGTGCGCCCGGATGCGCAGCAGTCTGCGCAGCAGGTCCTCGCGGGGGAGCCCCGAGGCCTCGGGGATGCCATTCTCTTCGCCGAGGGCCACCAGGGCCAGCCGGTCGGCTCGCCGCAGCGATGAGAAATCGGCGATCGAAAAAATGCCCGAGGTTGGAACCTCGATGGCGGCCCCCTCGGGCCCCGGCGCAGGCTCCGGATCCTCTACGTCGACCACCTTCGGAGCTCTGGCCATTCGGAACGGGGCGATCCGGCTAGTGCGTGACCGGCGGCGCGCTGGGCGAGGGTGGAGCGCTGGGGGCCACGATCTGGGCGGGGGATCCCGTCGCGGGGAGAATCGCGATCCGGAAGACCTCGTCCACCGAATCAACGAGGTGAATCTTCAGCGCTGCCTTCACTTCATCCGCGACATCGGCCAGGTCTTTCTCGTTTTCCCGAGGCAGGATCACCGTGGTCGCTCCGATGCGGTGCGCGGCCAGAAGTTTCTCCTTGACCCCGCCGATGGGGAGGACCTTGCCGTGAAGGGTGATCTCGCCGGTCATGCAGATATCGCGCCGGACCGGAGCGCCCTGGAGGGCGGAGACAAGGGCGGTGGCGATGGTGATACCGGCAGACGGGCCGTCTTTGGGAATCGCCCCCTCCGGCACGTGGATGTGGATGTCGATCTTGCGGTAGAACGTGGCCTCGATGTGCAGCTCGCCCACATGGGCGCGGACATAGGACAGGGCTGCGCGCGCGCTTTCCTGCATGACGTCGCCGAGCTTTCCCGTAAGGGTCAGAGCGCCGCGACCGGGCATGAGTGTCACCTCGATGGGCAGCGTTTCACCGCCGACCTCCGTCCAGGCGAGGCCCATGGCGAGGCCCACTTCGTTCCTTTCCTCGCCCTGCGGGTCGCGGTAGCGGGGCACGCCCAGAAAGTCGATAACGTCATTCTCGGTCAGAACGATCTGGTACTCGGCGCCACGCTCGACCACGCGTCTCGCGGTCTTGCGGGCCAGACTCCCGATCTCCCGCTCGAGGCTGCGCACGCCCGCCTCTCGCGTGTACCTGCGTATGACAGTCTTGAGGGCCTCCTCCGGGATCCCCAGGTTCGAGATCTTCACGCCGTTCTGCTCGAGTTGTTTCGGGATCAGGTGCCGTTTCGCGATCTCGATCTTCTCCACCTCGGTGTACCCCGCGAGACGCACAATCTCCAGCCGGTCCTGAAGAGCGTGAGGGATCCCGTGCAGGGTGTTGGCGGTGGCGATGAAGAAGACGGAGGACAAGTCGAAGTCGACGTCGAGGTAGTGGTCGGAGAAGTTCTTGTTCTGCTCGGGGTCGAGCACCTCGAGCAGCGCCGACGAAGGATCGCCCCGGAAGTCGTACGTCATCTTGTCGACTTCGTCGAGCAGGAAAACCGGATTGCGGGCGGCCGCCTTCCGCATGAGTTTGACGATCTGTCCGGGAAGCGCGCCGATGTACGTGCGACGGTGACCCCGGATCTCCGCCTCGTCCCGCACCCCGCCCAGGGAGAAGCGGACGTAGGGCCGGCCCGTGCAGCGGGCGATGGAGCGGGCGAGCGATGTCTTGCCCACGCCCGGAGGCCCGACGAAACAGAGGATCGGCCCCTTCGGCTCATCGACCAATTGGCGGACGGCGAGGAACTCGAGGATGCGTTCCTTGATCTTCTCGAGCCCGTAATGATCCTCGTTGAGGATCACCTCGGCGGCCTTGATGTCGCGCGTTTCCTTGGCCTTTCGGCGCCAGGGCATGGAGACCAGCCATTCGAGGTAGTTTCTCGAGACCGTGGCCTCGGCGGACATCGGAGGCATGCCCTCGAGGCGCTTGAGCTCCTGACGCGCCTTGTCGAGCGCCTCCTTGCTCATTTTCGCCTTTTCGATCCGCTCCTTGAGTTCGTCGAACTCGCTCGGACGCTCCTCTTTCTGGCGCTCCTTCTGGAGCGTCTTCATCTTCTCCGACAGGTAGTGCTCCTTGGGCGAACGGCCGCCCTTCGGGGCCCGGCCTTCGCGCTTCTCAGCGTCGAGACGTTCGACCTCGATCTCAAGCGCCTGGGACAGGCGGACCAGGCGAGCCGAGGGCGAGGGCGTTTCAAGGAGAACCTGCTTCTCGTCCGTGGGAAGAACGAGGTGCGAGGCCACGGTGTCCGCGAGCTTGCCGGCGTCCTGGACGCGAACCGCGGCGAGCATGGCGTCGTAGTGAAGGTGGTTCGACATCTTGACGTACCGGTCGAACAACTCGACCACGCGCCGGACGATGGGTTCGATGTCGCCCTCCGGCGCCTGACGGGGGATGGGCCGGACGAGCGCCTTCATGAAACCGCTCTCCTCGCCGAACTCAAGGGCCTGGCCGCGATCCACGCCCTCGACGAGAACCCGAAGGTTGCCGTCAGGCAGACGCAGACTCTGGACGATCTGGCAGATGGTACCGTAAGCGCGCACCTCGCGAGGCGATGGAGAATCGCGCTTGGGGTCCAGTTGGGCGGTGAGGAAGAGGCGCTTCGACCGCTGGAGCGCATGCTCGAGGGCCAGGATGGAGGGCTTCCGTCCGATCACGAACGTCATCATCATGTGGGGAAAGACGACGACATCGCGCAACGGGACGGTGGGCAGGGCCTCCGGCACGTCGAGGGTGGGCTTTTGTGATGGAGGCATGGAGCTTTGTCCGTCCTTCTTAGATCCTGAAGCGCGCCGGCCATCGGGCGCGCTTCGGCAGGTCTTGGGCTTGAGGTGCGTCTTCCGCTCAAGCGGGTCGAGGGAGGATCAGCCCGCCTTTTCGATCACCATGATTGGCTTTTCGCCGGACACCACGACCTCGCGCGTAATCACACATTCCCTCACCTTCTTCAGGGAGGGGAGGTCGTACATGAGGTCGAGCATCAAGTCTTCGAGAATCATGCGAAGGCCGCGGGCGCCGATCTTTCGTTCGATGGCGAGGTCGGCGATGGCGAGCATGGCGTCGTCCGTGAACCGGAGCTTCACGCCCTCGTACTCGAACATCCGCTGGTACTGCTTGATGATCGCGTTGCGCGGGGTGGTCAGGATGTCGATGAGGGCGCGCTGATCCAGGTCGTGCAGGGTGGCCACCACGGGCAGGCGGCCGATGAACTCGGGAATGAGGCCGTAACGGATGAGGTCCTGAGGCAGGACCCTCTGGAGCAACGCCTGCTTTTCGACCTGCTTGGATTCGATTTCGGCCTTCTGGCCGGTCTTGAAGCCAAGCGTCTTTCGTCCGATGCGCCGCTCGACCACCTTGTCGAGGCCGACGAAGGCGCCGCCGCAGATGAAGAGGATGTTGCTGGTGTCGACCTGGTAGAACTCCTGGTGCGGATGTTTGCGCCCGCCTTGCGGAGGAACGTTCGCGACCGTGCCTTCGAGGATCTTGAGCAACGCCTGCTGCACGCCCTCGCCCGAGACGTCGCGGGTGATGGAGGGGTTCTCATCCTTGCGCGAAATCTTGTCGATCTCGTCGATGTAGATGATGCCCTCCTGGCATTTCTCGATGTCGCCGCCCGCGGCCTGGAGCAGCTTGAGGATGATGTTCTCGACATCCTCGCCCACGTACCCGGCTTCGGTGAGGGTAGTGGCGTCCACCATGGCGAAGGGGACGGCGAGCATGCGCGCCAGGGTCTGCGCGAGGAGCGTCTTACCCGTTCCGGTGGGGCCGACGAGCAGGATATTGGCCTTCTGGAGCTCGACGTCGCCGCGGATCTTCTGCTTCGAAATCTGGAGGCGCTTGTAGTGGTTGTGGACGGCCACCGCCAGTTTCTTCTTGGCCGAGTCCTGGCCGATGACGTAGTCGTCGAGGAACTTCTTGACGTCATGGGGGGCCGCGAGATTCCCCTTGGCCTTGGGCGTCGGGGTCTTCTTGTCGTCGGCGATGATGTCGTTGCAGACCTCGACGCACTCGTCGCAGATGAAGACGGTGGGGCCGGCAATCAGTTTTCTGACGTCGCCCTGATCCTTGTTGCAGAACGAGCAGCGCAGTGTCTCGCCGTCGTTTCTCTTCATGGTGGTCATGGTCAGTTGTTTCCTGGGGTTCAGGGGCAGTCTTGGCGGGTGCGCCGGCTCAGGCCTTTTCCTTCTCTCGCTTGGAAATCACGGAATCGATGATGCCGTAGTCGACCGCCTGGATCGCGCCCATGATGAAGTCGCGATCGGTGTCGTTGGCGATCTTGTCGACCGGCTGACCGGTGTGGTGGGCCAGGATCTCGTTGATCGTGTCCTTCATGCGAAGGATTTCCTTGGCCTGGATGGCGATGTCGGAAGCCTGGCCCTGGGTGCCGCCGAGGGGCTGATGGATCAGGATGCGCGCGTTGGGAAGAGCGCAGCGCTTGCCCTTGGTGCCCGCGGCGAGGAGGACAGCGCCGAAGGAAGCGGCCTGGCCCACGCAGATGGTCTGGATGTCGGGCTTGATCAGCTGCATGGTGTCGTAGATGGC
>JANLWV010000551.1:0-1844 GCA_031364765.1 Vicinamibacteria bacterium | reverse complement strand
TCTGAAGACCGACGCCCACGGGTAGCGCTCCCTTTCTCTTCTGGAGGTCCTTCAAAGTGACGCCTTCCAGGTACTCCATGGAGATGTAGGGAGTGCCCGAAAACTCACCAAAGTCGTGGGTCCGGAGCACGTTTTTATGCGTGATTTTGCGGGCCAGCTTAATTTCAAGCTTGAACCGCTGAAGGAGTGTTGGATCTTGAGAGAGCACGTCCGAGCGGAGAGTCTTGAGAGCCACGACTTCGTCGAGTTGGTTGTCTTTGGCCCTGAAGACCACGCCCATCCCGCCGCGGCCGAGCATTTCGAGGACCTTATAGCGGTTGGCAAAACTCGAGCCGATGGTGAGGGTGGCGTCACCGCCAGGAAGCGTCCCGGCAAGCCCCATGGTGGCGCCGGTGTCGATGGATGCGTCGGTCTGGGGCTGATGGGCGGTGCCGCCGCTCGCCTGCGCGGTTCTCATGAACTCGATGAACTGCTCCTTCTCTCGAAGTTCGTTCAGAAGGCCGTTGAATGCTTTCGCCAGCGCCCCCACTTCGTCGGTGCTGTGAACGGGAATGGCGCCCGCGAAACTGCCGTCCCGCGCCTTGTGCACGCGATCGACCAGGAGGGAAATAGGGTCGGTGATGCGGCGGGCGATGAAAAGCGCGCCCAGAAGGCCCAAAACGGTCATCAGGCCGCCGACGATGAAGAGCGAATTCCGGAAGCTGATGAAAGGTTTCATCTCCTTCGCGTAGCTCGCCAGAACCACGAGCGACCCCACGGGGCGGCGCGCCGCATTCTCGAGCGAATACGAAATCGCGCGGTACTTTTCTCCCGCGATCGTGAGGTCGAAAGCCTCGTTGGGCCGGGCGGGACCCGCGGCCTTGAGTGCGCTGGCGAGTTCGGGCTCCACCGGCCCAAGGGAGGAGGCCGACAACACACCCTGGCCGGAGCCGGTGAGGAAGGCGATGTCGGCCCCGGTAATTCGCGACAACGATTTCGCCACCGCAGAATCGAGCGCGTAGCCAGCCAGAAGAACGCCCTGCAGATTGTCCCCGGTCGACATCGGCGTGGATACGGCGTGGAAGATGCGGTCTCCTTCCTGCCAGAGTCCGGCCGCCTCCTCGCCCTGCACGCTCATCGACACGACCGGATCCTTGGAAAGGTCGATGCCCCGCTCGGTGGGCTTGTCGGACCGCGCCAGGAGGAGGCCCGCAGGGTCGGTCGCCATGAAGAAGTCGGCGAGCAGGTCTTGGCCGCGCTCGAGCAGCGTATCCGCAATGGTTGGGGCATCGCCCGCCTCAATCATGGCTTTGAAGTAGGGGTCGTTTCCGAGAGTTCGAACCGCGAGTTTAAGTTTTCCCAGCCGGTCGGCCTGGAACGCGTCCCAAATACCGCGGGAGCCGGTCAGCCGCTCATTGAGGTTCGCCTGAACCAGGGCGTTGGCCTGGATGGTGGTGAAGGCCAGGGTGGCGGCGACGATGCCCACGGTCAGGAGGGCGGTGAAAAGCAGGATCTTCTTGGTGAGTCCCATGAGGGCCTTTTCTTTGGGGTCAGTACGCCTCGCGACCGTAGGCCTTGCCGAACTTGTTCTTGTGTTGAACTCTCTTGAAAGAGGCGGCGTCGAGAGAGAGGGTGACCGTGGTTTCACCGCTCGCCCCAACCTTCACGGCGACGGGAATGGCCTCGCCGGATCGCTCGTGGAAAGCCGTCACCTTGTAGTCGCCCGCTGGCACTTTTTCGATCCGGAAGGCGCCGTCCTTTTCCGCCTTGGCGAAATACGGGTTGTCCCGCACGACCACGAGGGCGCTCATTTGCGGGTGAATATTGCAGTAGAGCGTGTAAACCCCCGGCGTCTCGAAGGTGCG
>JANLWV010000542.1:0-7134 GCA_031364765.1 Vicinamibacteria bacterium | reverse complement strand
CGTCGGCCACGATGGCCCTGAAGAGGTCGGGGCGCATATTGGCGACCACACCCATCAGCAGACCTCCAGCACTGCCGCCGTTGGCGACGAGACGATCCGGTTTGGTGTAGCCGTTCTTGACCAGATACTCCGCCACGTCGATGAAATCGGTGAAAGTGTTCTTCTTGTTCATCATCTTGCCGGAGTCATACCAGTCGCGGCCCATCTCCTGTCCGCCCCGGACGTGCGCGATCGCGTACGTAACCCCGCGATCCACCAGGCTGAACATGTTGCTGGTGAAGGTCGGCTCCGTCGTCGCGCCATAGGAGCCGTATGCGTAAAGTAGAAGCGGGCTCGAACCGTCGAGCTTGGCGCCCTTAAGCAGCAGGATCGAAACCGGCACCTGCACTCCGTCGCGAGCGGGCGCCAGGGCGCGCTTGACTTCGTACTTGTTCGGGTCGAAGCCGCTGGGAATCTCCTGACGCTTCTTGAGCTCTCGGGCCCGGGTCACGCGGTTGTAGTCGTAGACGCAAGACGGCGTGATGAACGAGGAGTAGCTGAATCGGAAGACGTCGGTCTTGAACTCCTGATTGCCGGTGGGGAAGACGCCGTAGGCGTTCTCCGGAAACGTGACGTCGTGGGACTGGTTCGCCAGGAGGTCGACGACCCGGAGCCGCCGCAGGCCTTCGCGGCGTTCCATCACGACGGCGAAGTTGTCGAAGACGTCGAGCCCTTCGATAAAGGCGTCTTTCTGGTGGGGCGTCCAGTCCCGCCACTCGAGGGCGCCCGGACGATCCTCGGCGCGGACAATCTTGAAGTTCTTCGCCGAGGCGTTGGTCAGCAGATAGAAGAACCCGCCGCCGTGCTCGACGCTGTACTCGACATTGGGACGCCTCGACTCGATCACCCGGGACGGGGCCAAAGGATCCGCGGTCGGGATGGCGTGCCACTCCGATGAGGTGAAACCGTCGGCGAGAATGAATATCTGCTGCCCGCTTCTAGAGCGGGTCACAAAGACGTTGTGCAGCACGTCCTTGTCCTCGAAGACCTTGGCGTCCTGTTCGCGTGGTGTGCCGATGACATGGCGCCACACCGTGTCGCCCCGTTTGGCTTCATCGGCGGTCATGTAGAAGAACGTCTTGTTGTCGTTGGCCCACGCGGTTCCATTCCAGACCTTGGGGATGGAGCCGATGATTTTGCCGGTCTTCAAATCCTTGATGTAGAGCGTGTACTCGCGAAAGGCGGTGATGTCTTCGAGGTAGAGGAGCAGGCTGCCATCGGGGCTTACGTCCATGCCGCCGAGGGAGTGGAACGCCTTGCCCTGCGCGAGCACGTTCTGGTCGAGGATGACCTCCTCGGCCGCGTCGAGCGATCCTTTCCGGCGACAGAAGATCGGATAGCTCTTACCCTGCTCGGTGCGCGAGTAATAAAAGTACTCGCCGGAGCGATAGGGCACCTGCTGGTCCGATTCCTTGATGCGGCCCAGCATCTCCTGGTAGATCGTCTCGCGGAGCGGCGCCAGATGCTTCGTGCCGGCTTCGGTATACGCGTTCTCGGCCTCGAGATAGGCCGTGACCGCAGGCGAGCCCTTCTCGCGCAGCCAGTAGTAATCGTCTATCAGCGTGACCTGGTGCAGCGTCGTCGCCTTGGGATTCTTCTTCGCAACCGGCGGATTCTGGGGGGCTTGCGCGAAGATCGAACCCGCGGCGAAGAGCAGAGTGACCAGCGGCAGAGAGAGAGAGCGACAGAGTTGACGCAACCGAGAGTGGGGCATTTTGGGCCTCCTTAAGTGTGTGGATGCGGGGCTAGTCTTCGCATCCTGGTGTGGCTTCCGCCTGGTCCGGGCGAGTCTAGGTGGTCGGGCGGAAGTAAAGGACCATCGAAGCGCCCGAGGCGGCGAGGATGTAGCCGATCCAGAGCATCGGATGAGGCGTTTCCTTCGGCGGGTGAATGGCCATGGTCACGAGCACGTTGATGAGCGGCGCGCCCCCGAAGACGATGGGCATGACGTAGTTCGGCAAACCGCCCGACCTGAAAGCGTAGATGATGCAGACGGCGCCAATGGCGCCAAGCGCGCCCGCCGCCGTCGCGGTGGAGGAGCCGGCCAGGTTGAAGCCGCTGAGCTGTCCCTGCGAGGCCAGAACGACCATCGGGACCAGAACGCCAATCAGGAAATACGCGACGCCCACGCAGAGCAGCGCCTTCATGGGGCTGCCGAGGGCCACCTGACCGCGGTGCAGGAAAGCGCCATACGCCCCCCACGACAAAGCGGCGGCAAAGGCAAAAATCAGCCAGGTCATCTTGGTTCGTCCCTTCATTACAAGCGGTTAGCCTATCGCAGGCCTCGAAACATGAGGCGATTCGAGAACCCTGAACGCGCCGAATGTGGCGGCGGCGGTTGAGAGCAGGCAGAGGGCCGGGAAGAGCAGGGTCAGGGCCAATCCTGGATGCGACGCGCGGGGCAAAGGCAGAAGGGCGACCGTTGAAGCGAGGGCGCCAATCGAAACCGAGGCGAGTGCCAAGGCCGCGATTTCTGCGGCCACGATGATTCTGAGGTCGCGAGGGGAGAAGCCGGTGGTGCGGAGCACGAACCATTCCGCGCGGCGTTCGAACACCGAACGAGCCGAAACCGCCACCAGGGTCAACGTCGACAAAGCCGCGGCGAGCGCTCCGAGCCATTGGAACGAGGCGAGATACGTGTTCTCGACTGCATAGTAACGAGCCAGTCGATCGGCGAGCGGGGTGACCACCGCTCCCCGATCACGCCAGGCGTCCCGAAGCGCCTGAGCGATTTTCTCTTCCCCCGAGGGTGCTTCCACAAGGAAGACCCGGTACCCCTCGGCGTCTGGAAAGGACTTCTCAAACGCCTCTTCGGCGATGAGGATCTCGCTCCGCAGCGCACTCTCGTTGAGCGCAGCGACAAACCGCAGTCGCAGCGGGCGCCCATGGCTGTCCACGATGTCCATGGTGTCGCCAAGTTTCTTGTGAAGGACGTATTGCAGGGAGTTGGCATCGACGATGGCGGGCACGTCGCTCCCCTGGCCTTTCGCCGGCATCAACAGCTTCCACGGGTTGGCCTTCTCCTCGTCCGCTTGTCCAAGATTCGAGGCGAACGAAAAGCGCCCCAGGGCGCGGAACGCCGCGTCAACGCCGAGAATGCGCGGACTTCGGGGAGCGTAAAGGTTGAGACAACTCGTGTCCTCGCCCTCGCGCAGACGGAAACGTGCGAGGACGGTGCGGCCGAGCGGCCCATCGGCCTCCCCCAGGCCCGCGCGCACGCGCCCTTCCGGTGTCGCGAGATCATCAAAGACGGGACCGCTCGTTTCGACGAAGAGATCGAATCCGCCGCGCGGTCCTTCAGGGGTTCGATCCGATGTGTCCCTTTTCGCAAACGACGAGACGGAGAACACCACGAAGGTGGCGCTCGAAAGCAGGGTCGCGACAAAAAGGACCCGGGCGGGGCGGAAACGCAAACCACGCAGGCCAAGGCCCACGGTGTCGCCAAGGGCGCGGTCACCCCTTCGAAGCGTCCAGGCTCTCAGCAGGCCGAGACCACAGCCAAGGGCGCAGCTTCCGAGAAGAAAGAAACCGGGACCTTCGGGCAAGCCTCCCGCCTGGATAACCAGAACGACCATGAGAAAGAGAATGGCGGCGCTCGCCGGAAGAACCCAGGTTCCGCCGCGCGCGGGCCGGCCCGTCTCATCGTCTCGACCGAGGAGCAGATCAAGGGGTTCCCGCTTCAGGGTGGCCCGTAGGGCGAGGCCGAGAGCAAAAACGCTGAGGACGAAACCGAGGAGCGCACTGACCACGAGCGATTCCATCGTCACCAGTGAGGGAGTCCCGGACACGCCGCGCGCCCACACCGGGCGGAGGATCTGTTGCAGACCGAGGGAGACCAGAGGAACAAGAACCAGGCCGAGCAGGGCGCCCGCGGCGGCCAGAAGGGACGCCTCGGCCAAACAAAGGCGGCGCACATCGGCCGTTGTCCACCCGCACATCCTCAGAACACCGAGTTCTCGCGACCGGGTTTCAAACAGAAACCGCACAAAGGCCGCGGCCACGAGGAGGGCGGAAAGGATGAGAAGAGCCGAGAAGCCCGCGAAGTACGCGCCAAAGTCGAGGGCGCTCGAGGCTCCGCTTGAAGCGGCGAGGTCCTGAACCGTGAAGGGCCAGACGCCTTCCCGCAGTCCGCGCAGCAGGCCGGTCTCGAACTGTGTCGCGTCGCCGCCTTTGACGATGAGGGACGTCAGCCGGCTTCCCGAAGCCCCGAAGAGGTCGCGCGCGGTGGCAATGTCGAGGTACGCCTTGGGCGATGGGCCGTATCGCCTCCAGAAGGCCTCGTCCTGCGGCCGGATGCGCCCGAGCTCGATCGGAAAAGGAGGATCCCACTCACCGAGGCTTTTGGCATCGGAGATTCCCGGATACGTGGGCACGAGCGCGCGATCGGTCGCCGCCTTGGCATCGGGAACGATGCCGGCGATTCTCAGCTCGACGGTCTGCGGTTCCAGACGCCCCGCTTCCTGCCAGAGATCAAAGCCAAGGGTCACGGTATCGCCCACCCGTGCGGCAAGGTCCCGGGCCGCCCATTCCGAGAGCCAGATCCGGCTGGCGTTCTCGGCCGCGATGTCGCCGCTCCCGCTTCGGGCCCGCAGTTCCAAAGGCGAGAGACCCATCACGACGGAATAGGGAACGGACGTCTTGCCGAGTTCGATTCCCGTAGCGAGATAGGCGAGCGCCTCCTGCGGGGGGGCGGAAATCGCCGCGCCAACCGCCGACTCCAGGGCAGGAGAAATCGTCGCTTTGCTCGCGTGCACCACGGTCCCGAGCGCGGTCTTGGAAACGCGGAGGCCGAAGTCTTCCAAGGTCAGGCTGTCCACCACTTTCCGCGCAAGGGAGTCCGCCTCGGCCGTATCCTCAGCCCGGAACAGGATGCGGTTGGCGATGCCCGAACGAGAGGACGCGCTCTCCGAGGCAACGGTCGAAAGAGCCTCAGACAAAACCTCTGTCGATGAAAACACGGTGCGCGGCAGATCAGGCGAAGGTCGGAGCGTGAACTCACCGCCCTCGCTCGCGCCCAGGATCCTTGTCACTTTGAGACGGGCGGTGGCCTGGGCGCCGCTACGATCCCCGAACAGGAGAGACGCCGAGAGGGCGCCTTCTTTGGGCAGGTCCACCAGAACCGTTTCGCCAAGGGCGACGCCCAGGGCGCTCGCGAGGGCTTCCGAGAGATACGCTTCCCGCCCTCGCGGCGCCTTGAAGGAGAGACCGTGAAGGGCTGCGAAACCATCGTCGATGCCGAGAACGTTCGCCTCGATATGGGGGCCTTCGGGAACGCGGGCTCGGCCGCGCACGTCGTACACGACGGCGGCCCTGTCCCCAAGCTCCGAAACAAGGGCCACCACCGCGGAACCCAAAGGCCGCTGGAAGAGGAGGATCTTTGTCGCCTGTCCGCGACGCGCGCGCGCCAGACGCTCGAGCTCCTTCTCCAGGGCATCCCCCACGCCAAGCGAGGCGCCGAGAGACGCCACGGCGAGAGCGCACGCGAAGATGCATATGGACGAGAGTCCGAGACGCTGGCGCAGACTCTTCCTCGCGAGACCGAACAAGGTTTTCAAGCCTCCCGCAAGGCGCCGTGTTCGAACATCAGCCGTCGCCCGAACCGTGTCGCGGCCGCCGCGTTATGAGTCACCACGACCAGGGCGCCCCTCTCCGCGGCGTGAAGCTCCAGCAGCAGTCCCAGAACCGCGTCCGCGTTTGCGGCGTCGAGGTTGCCCGTAGGCTCGTCGCAGAGAAGAATGTGGGGCTTCAGAAACATCGCGCGGGCAATGGCCACTCGCTGTTTCTCGCCGCCCGAGAGGGCCTGGGGCAGATGGTCTGCCCGATCAGCCAGGCCGAGTCGATCAAGAAGTTCGCGGGCCCGCAGGTCCGCCGCTTCCGCTTCATGGACACGAGCCACGGCGTTCACAATCTGCACATTCTCAAGGGCGGTCAGATACGGCAGCAGGCCGTGGTCCTGAAGAACAAAGCCGATCTCCTTTCGCCTGAGTCCCGATCGTCCCTTCTCATCGAGGGCGTAGACATCGGTGTCGCCCACGAGTACCCGGCCCGAGGTCGGAGGTTCGAGGCCGGCGAGGGTGTAGAGCAGTGTGCTCTTCCCGCTGCCGGACGGGCCCAGGACCGCGCACGACTCCTGAGCCGCCACCGCGAATGAGAGATTGCGCAGAACGTCGATACGCGATCCCCCATCGCCGTAGATCTTGGAGACCGCCTCCGCGCGGAGCAACGGTGACTCAGCCAATGAGCCCTGCCAGGAGGTCCCGCGTGCGAGCGGCCATCAGCGGCGCCGCAAAGTGTTCCCGCACCGCGCGGGCGCCTTGTTGTCCCATTTTTTTGCGCGCGTCGTCATCGTCGGCGAGCCTCTCAAGGACGGCCACCAAGTCGCCTTCGTCGCCCGCGGTGTGGAGGAGGCCGCCCTGTGTGGCTTCAATCAACTCGGGGAACGCTCCGTGGCGGGGCAGAACCACGGGAACGCCGCACGCCATCGCCTCCATGGCAAAGAGCCCCTTGGGCTCACGATACGGCGTGGGTGCCGCGAGGAGATCCAGGCTTCGGAGGAACTCAAATTTCCCCAGCCGATCGGGAGAGCCGTAGTAGTGGAACTCCTCCTCGCGCCCGGCCGCCCGGAGTTTGTCCTCGATCCCGAGGAGATACGGGCGGTGTTCGCCGGCCAGATACCCAGAGGCGGCAAGGCGGGCCTTGCGGTCCGGCCGTCGTTCCCGAAACTTGGTGTACGCGTCGGCGAGGACATGGAGGCCCTTCTCGGGGGCGATCCGGGCAAAGAACCCGACCGTGAATTCGGGTGCGTGGGCCGACCTCAGACCCATCAGCCGTTCGTCGATATCGATGCCGTGCGGCACGACATGAATCTTCTCGCGCGGAATAATGAGGGAAGCGCTCATCATGTCCGCGTAGTACCGGCTGCCCGCAATGAACAGTTCAACGTCCTTCGCCCGCTCGCCGATGAGCTGCTTCGCTTCGGTGCGGAAAGGCTCGGTCAGACCTTCGAGGAAGAGATCCTCCCCCTGTAGCTCGCAGGCCACCTTGAGACCACGGGCCCGAAGGGCGGGAGCGAGTCCCAGGAGCAGGGTGTACGGA
>JANLWV010000532.1:0-2980 GCA_031364765.1 Vicinamibacteria bacterium | reverse complement strand
GGCGAGGGCCGAAAGGGCGAGGAGGCGGAAAAGGGCCTGGATGCGTGTCGTTTTCACGTGGGTCTGTCTCCTTGAATGGCCCTGAGGATAGCGGAACGGAGATCGCGTGCGCCCGGCGCGGGCGCGCTATTATTCGAGCCGTGTGAACGTCCTGCGCCTTCATCCCGACCTCGGTGGCCCGGCCATCACCATTGAGCTCGACCTCGCGCGGGTGGGGAGGGATTCCTCGTCGGATGTGCACCTGCGGGACGCCTCGGTCTCGCGGCAGCATGCCCAGATCGAACGACGGGGTGAGGAATGGGTGATTGTCGATCAGAACAGCGGCAATGGGATTCGGATCGACGGTCACCGAACCCAGCAGGCGGTTCTTCTCCCCGGCCAGGAGCTCCACATCGGCAACCTGCGATTCCGGGTCGAGATCGATCGTGGGGATGATGGCGCGACGATGATGATGGCGCGGAGTCCGCTTCTGGATGACCTCACCGACCAGACGCTGATGGCCGGGGCGACGCCCGCCATCCCCAGAGAACCTGAAACCCGAAGGAGCGTGTGGGTCGTCGGAGCGTTGGTCGCTTCAGTCGCCGTCGTGGGACTGGCTCTGGCCGCGGTCGCGTACTTTGCTGACCGGCAGATGAAGGAGGCGGCCCCCGTGGTGGTGATGGTTCCGACGCCTCTCCCCACCCCCGAACCGACGCCCACGCCGGAGCCGACACCCACGCCGACGCCGATGCCGACGCCGCGACCCACAGGGTGGTTGTTGATCTCGACGGATGTCGACTCCAGCGTGTGGATCGACGGGCGGGTGGTCGCTCAGCTCAAGGCTTCCGAGTTGCGCCGATTCAATATCGCACCCGGCGAGCACCTCGTGCGCTTTGGTGCGGACGGCTCGGCGGGCGAGAGGGTGGTGCGGGTGCGGGTCAACGAACAGACCGTGGTTCGTCGCGGGGGGGGTTCTGACTCGCCGACGCCCGAGCCGTCGCCATCGCCTACCCCTTCAGCGACCCCCCTTTAGCCAGGGCGGGGTCGCTGCTATTCGCTTCGGAGGGTCAGGAGCGGATCGACCCGAGTGGCTTGACGGGGACCGGAGCAGTCGAACAGTTGCGACGCTCGTCTACTTCGAGGCTTTCGGACCTTCCTGCGTCCGCTTGATGAACTGGGCCATATCGTTCTTCAGGGCCTTCAGCATGGTGGGCCGGGAGTACATCATGTGTCCGCCTTCGTAGTAACCCAGGCTGATGCGGTCGGCGTAGGTCTTCTCGAAACCGATGTGATCGAACGTGTACTCGGTCCCGGCGAAAGGCGTCGCCATGTCGTAGTAGCCATTCGCCACGAAGACGCTCAGGTAGGGGTTTCTGGCCATGGCGGAGCGGAGGTTGTCAGTGAGATTCAGATAACGGCCCTGCTCGTACTCCCAAGGGCGGACATTGCCTGAGGTGTAGTACTGAAGATCGCTGTCCCACTTGAGCTCGTTCTTCACGTAGTCGGAGAAGAGGGCGGTGTAAGCGCCCTGGAGTGCGGTGTTCGAAGGGTCGAACTCCTGACTCTCGCCCGCGGCGTCGCGGTCCATGGCGGTGTAGCGGCCATCCAGACGGCCGAGGACGAGACGCTTGTCCCGCAGCAACTCCTTACGGAACCGACCGGGGCTGACGCGGAGGTTGGCCTGTTCGACGAACTCCGCAGACAGGCCGGTCATCCGGGCCACTTTGGTCGCCATGTCCTTGCGTTCGGCGACGGTGAGCCGGCTGCCCTTGACGAGGGCGGTCATGTATTCCCCCCAGACAAACCTGCGGGCTTCTTCGACCACTTTCCTGAGGTCCTGACCCTGAAGGTCGGGACTGAGACGCTTGTGGTACCAGGCATCGGCAGTGTAGGTGGGAAGGAAGCTCGCATAGTTGAGTTCGTTTCCCGGAGCCTCGGAGAGCGTCGAAAAGTCGATGACGGAGGAGACAAGAATGATGCCGTTCAGTTCGATGCCGTGGCGCGACTGGAGATCCGCGGACAGGCCGGCCGAACGAACCGTGCCGTAGCTTTCGCCGAGCAAATACTTGGGTGAAGCCCAGCGATTGAAGCGCGTGAGGTAAAGCCGGATGAAGTCGGAGAAGGCTTCGATGTCCTGACGCACGCCGTGAAAGTTCTTCCCGTCCTCCCCCTCAACCATGCGCGAGTACCCGGTGGAGACCGCATCGATCGAGACGACGTCGGCCACGTCCAGCAGGCTGTCGTCGTTGTCCACGAGATCGTACGGTGGCGCTGGCTGGAAACCGTCATCCGCCATCTGAACCCGCCTTGGACCGACGAGGCCCATGTGCAGCCACACCGAGGCCGAGCCGGGACCGCCGTTAAACACAAATGCTATCGGGCGGGTCCCCGAGCTTGCGCCATCCTTCGTATAAGCGACGAAGAAGACGTTCGCTCGAGGCTTTCCGGCGGCGCTTCTCAGGGCGAGCGTCCCCGCGGTGGCGGTGTAGGCGATGGGCTGTCCGCCGACTCTGGACGTGTGCTGCGTCTGTTTGTAGTTGTCCACCGCTGGCGGAGCGGGCCGCGCGTCGGCCGCGCGAGCCGGCTCGGCCGCTGGCGTCGGGGCTGGACCCTGACCAGGCAGATTGCCGCGACCGGGCTGGGCGAGGGCGACGCTCGGGGCGAGCAAGACGAACAACAGGGCGAAGAGGAGGCGCGAATCACGCATATTCAAAGATTCCTCGGACAATGGGGGACCGAAAGCTAGCACAGCGGCGCCGCCGGTTCGTCGGTCGCCTTGGTTCAGGAATCAGGGTCTTCGCGGCCGTTGCTTCAGCTGTACCGCCCTGATCACCATGCGCCGCGGCACCTTGGGATCGATCGGTTTGGGCGATGCGGCCAGGGCCCGGTCCATCAATTTCTTTACACCTGGCGCATCAAGGGGAGTCGGATCCAACAGCTGAAGGTGACGCACCTGTTTGCCGCCGCCCTTCAAGAGTCTGTTCGGATCCTTGAGCCTGGC
>JANLWV010000415.1:0-5405 GCA_031364765.1 Vicinamibacteria bacterium | reverse complement strand
TCGATGATGGCGCCCGGTTCGATGAACTGTGGATCGGCGGACCCGTTCGGCACGTCGTACCGAAGCCGATACGCGGGACGCGGCTCAAGCAACAACGCGGCCGCGGCGGTCCCCGGTCTCGCGAGCTGATGAAGGGCGGCCACGTTGTCGACGATGAAGACGCCTCGGCCCATGGTCGATAGAACGTGATCGCCACGAAAGACCTTGAGGTCGGTCACCGGAGTCACCGGAAGATTCAACTGGAAGGTCTGCCAGGTCTCGCCACCGTTGAACGAGACGAACATCCCGAATTCGGTGCCCGCGTAGATCAGGCCCTCGCGGCCCGGATCCTCGCGGGCCACCCGCGTCGGAAAGTCAGAGGGTATGCCGTTCTTCCCATCCGTCAGCAGCGCCCAGGTGGCGCCGTAGTCGTCGGTTCGGTAAATGTAGGGCTTGAACTCGCCCAGAAGCGTCCGGTAGTAGGACACGAGCGCCGAGCCCAAGCGGTGGGGCGAATCGTCGATCGACTGCACGCGTCCCATCGGCGGCATGCCCCGGGGCGTCACGTTCGTCCAGGTCTTGCCGCTATCGCGCGTAACCTGGACAAAACCGTCGTTCGTCCCCACCCAGATCACGCCCTTTTCGAGACGCGACTCTTCGATGGCATAGATCGTCGAGTAGATCTCCTCCCCGGTGATGTCTCGAGTGATGGGCTCGCCCGAAATCCCCTGGGTGCCGGGCGGACGAGCGGTGAGATCGGGAGAGATGGTGTCCCAGCTCTGCCCAGAATCCGCGGTGCGATGGAGCACCTGCGAGCCAAAGTAGATGACGTTCGAATCGTGGGGTGAAATCTCGAAGGGCGTGATGCGCTGCATGCGATAGCGGATGTCACTCGCGGCATGACCGTAGCGGTTTTGCGGATAGACCCAGTAGCTCTGCTCCTGCCCCGTCTCCAGGTTCATCCGGTAGAACTCGCCCTTACAGACGCCGAAGAGGATATGCGGCGCG
Organism: Vicinamibacteria bacterium; assembly: GCA_031364765.1. GTDB lineage: Bacteria > Acidobacteriota > Vicinamibacteria > Fen-336 > JAGNNV01 > JAGNNV01. The sequence goes on along the minus strand of JANLWV010000415.1, from coordinate 4,418 downwards.
CCCGGCTTGGGCTTCACCGGACCGGTCTCGCACCCGGGGCCGGGCGCCTGCATCATGAGCGGATCGTCGTACGAATGAGCAAAGGGCGGCAGGCTCGGGAGAATGATGGGCCAGCCGGTGTCCTGCTGGGCGCCGTACAGACGGTACGGGAATTGGTCGTCCGTCTCGATCTGATAGATCTCCGCGGTCGGCTGATTCATCTGCGACGACCAGGTCGCTCCGCCATTCATGGTGACGTTGGCCCCTCCGTCGTTCGACTGGACCATGATGTCCGGGTTGTCAGGATTGATCCACATCGAGTGGTTGTCGCCGTGAGGTGTCGTACCGGTCTTGAAAGTGCGACCCCCGTCGGTGGACTTGAAGAAGCCCTCGTTGTTGACGAAGACGGTGTCCGGATCCTTCGGATGGGCGTGGACGTTCGTGTAGTAGAAGGGCCGGCGCAAAAGACCCTGCTCATTCGACTGACGGGTCCAGGAAGCGCCTGAATCGTCCGTCCGATACAGGGCACGTTCATCGCCCGGCGCTTCGATAAGCGCATAGACACGTTTCGGATTCACCGCAGAGAGGTCGAGGTCGATCTTTCCGATGAGACCTTGCGGGAGTCCCGTCTCGAGCTTCGTCCAGGTTTCGCCGGCGTCCGTTGTCTTGTAGATCCCCGCTCCGCCTTTGGCTTCGCTTCCACTGATGATGGTCCAGGGCTTGCGCTGACCAAGCCAAAGCGCGGCATAAAGCTCATTCGGGTTTGCCGGATTCATGACCACCGCGGAGGCGCCGAGGGTCTCGTTCACAAACAGGACCTTCTTCCAGGCCCGGCCACCATCGTTTGAGCGGTAGACCCCTCGCTCGGCATTCGGCGCCCACGGGATACCTTGCGCGGCCACGTACACGATCTCCGGGTTGCTCGGATGAACCCGCACGTCGCTGATCTGACCCACATCTCGAAGGCCGGCGGGCGTCCAGGTCCTCCCCGCATCGTTCGAGCGATAAACGCCCTTTCCCAGAATGACGTTGCTGCGGATACCGTCGCTCCCCGTGCCCACGTAAACGATGTCGGGGTTCGACTCCGAAACCTCAATGGCTCCGATCGATCCGGTATCGAAGAAACCGTCCGAGACGGGCCGCCACGTCACGCCGTAATCTGTGGTCTTGAAAACACCGCCCCCGGAGGAACCCTGGTAGAAGGTTCCGGGTTGCTTGCGATGTCCAGTCACGGCCGTGACCCGTCCGCCTCTGCTTGGACCGACCATGCGGTATCTCAATCCTCCGAAGAGCTTCGGCTCGACGGACGCGATCTCGGCGGATAGGGCACGGGGCCCGCCCCAAGCCACGAGAAGAGTCACGATGGTGGACACACCTTTGAGGCTCATGGCTTCTCACCTCTCCTTGATGTTGTGAGGCACCGAAGCTCCCGCCGACAGCAGGAGGCTCACGCCGTCCTCAACCGAAAGATCCGTCTCCACCACATCCTCGGCCGGCAGGATGACCACGTCTCCCACGTAAAGGTGATTGGTCGGCACGTAGACGGTATGAACGTCGTGGACAACGCCGTCCTTAAGCGTCAGTTTGAACGAACCGGTCACGAAGCCTGGCGTGGTCCGGCCCGGCAGGCGGGCCAGGACGAAGCGCTGGAAGACGTCCTTCGCCTGAGGACCCCCGAAACCTGACAACACTTTTTTGGTTGTGCCGTAAACAGACCCGACGAGGGGCACGACGTCGAGAACGGCCTCGGCCCCTTCCAGCAGACGCTTCAGCGGTCCGGCCGAGAAGAGCAGGCCGGCGAGAAGGATGGTGGCCACGGTGATGAAGAATCCAAGGCCGGGAATGTCGCGCCCCAGGAGAAGGTTCGCGAGCGGATGAGCGAGTCCATCAAGATAGGAAAAAAGCCACCACAGAGACTTCACCGTAATGACGATCGGGACCAGAACGACGAGGCCGCCGATGAATGCGTTCCGGAGCCGGGTTGTGACGCTCATCGAAGGTTCTGTTCCTGCGCCCAGCTACCGCATTTGCCCGACATGGACCCCCCGCTCAGGGCTGCTTCATGGTCAGGCTGCTGCGGAACCGTTCGCCCTTCTTCGACATGGCTTCGACATCCATGAACCAAGTGTTGGTGCCTGCGGCCCACGTACCCGGGACCTCAGCGATCATGGGGCGCTGACCCACTTTCACATCGTCTTCAGCGATCCGTGCCTGTGGACTTGAGAGATCTCCGTTGCTCTTGATCTTGACCGTGAGCGTGTCCAGTCTCGCGTCGTTCTGCCCTTCGTTCTTCAGGAACATCCGAACTCGGAAGGGAGCGCCGGGGACGAGAGGGCTTGGCGACACCTCGAACTCGAACCTGCCCGTGAACTCCTGCAAGGAGACGCCTCCGAAACCCCTCGGCAGTCCCTTGGCATCGGCGCCCGCGACGGCAGCGACACGAGTCGGACCCGTCACGAACTGCCGCAACTCCCCGATCGGCGCAGCCACGGTGGGCAGAGGGGGCGGGGTCTGGAGGATCACGACCGTCGGCGCGGGCGTAGCCGGCGCGATGGTTGCCGTGGGAAGGGGCCTGAGGCTGGCCGTAGGGAGAGCCAGGACGATTGGTGGCGCCACCGTCGCGGTCGGGGCGGGCGGGCTGAGGGGCGTAGGAGTGACCAAGGCAGCCGCGAGCTTTTCCTTGGCTTCGATCGCTCGTCTGGCCCGGTCGTACGCGTCTCGGGCTTCCAGGAACGTCTGGGTGGCCGCGGTGAACTGCCGGTCCTTGAGGCTTTGAGCGGCGGTGGCGGCGGATTTCTCGCCTAGGGCAAAAGCCTCGTCCTGGGCCGCACCCACTTTCGCCACTGCCAAGGTTCGGGCCTTCTCCATGTCCGACTTCGCTGCGGTCGCACGCGCCGAGAAGTTGGCGTTCAACTGACTCGACAATTCGGCGACGATTGGATTCTTCGGATCAAGAACCATGACCTTTTCCACGGCCGCTGAGGCTTGCACGGAATCCCCGCGCGCCGCCGCCCCCCGGGCCTCCGTCACCGAATTCGCGATCTCCCTGGTCGCGCCCTGGGCCTGCTCACGGATGGCTAGAGCTTCGGGTTGGCCAGCTCGAAGAGCCAGAATGCCCGCTGCTTGGGTGATCGCGCGTGCGTACTCCTTGTCCGCCAGTTCGCGCCGTGCGGCTTCGAGTTTGGTTTCGATAAGGAGGTCCATCACGCCGGGGTCGCCCGTGGGGGCTCGGTTTAGAACCACGTAGCCAGCGAGAAGGCCAACGCCGAGCAGGCCGAGCACGCCGACCACCAGAATGAGATTCGTGGCGCGGGGAGGAGGAGGTGGTGATGAGGCTGGGGAGAATCGGGGCTCGCCCGGGCCGGTGGGTCGAACCGGCGGCTTCGAAGGAGGACGCACAACCCGTCCCGTCGAGTAAGGCTCGGATGCAACTCCGGCCGTTGGCGGCACCGTGGACGGCGCCGAGGGCGGCACCGAGCCGGTTCGGCCGTAGCTTCTGAAAGGCGAAACTTTCTGACTGCCGGTCGCGCTCGCGCCCACCGGAGGCGGAGGAACGGTGGCTGGGGTCGCCGGCGTCTGGGCGGGGGGGGCTGCCGGGCTGCTCTCGTCGTACTCAACGACCTCCGGCTCCTCGCCGTAGCGATAGGCGCGAATCGCATCGCGCAGGGCCGCCGCATTCCGGTATCGACCGTCGACCTGCTTGCACATCGCCGTCTCGATAACGGCAACCATGGCGTCGGGGAGCCGCGGATCCCATTGCCGCGGCGGCGGCGGCTCGCGGTGCACAACCTGATAGAGCGTCGCGTGGACCGATTCGGCGTCGAACGGCTTGCGATTGGTCAGGAGTTCGTAGAACACGGCGCCCGCGGAGAACACGTCGGAACGCGCGTCGACCCGCTCGCCCATGACCTGCTCGGGCGACATGTAGTTGGGCGTGCCCATGACGACGCCGGTCTTGGTCAGGTCGGAACTGCCGAGCCTCGCCAGGCCAAAGTCCAGAATCTTCACCTGCCCGTTAGGTTGAACGTGGATGTTCCCGGGCTTGAGGTCACGATGAATGACTTCGCGACCGTGGGCGTAGGCCAGACCGTCCGCCACTTGTTCCATGATGTCGAGCTTCTGCTCGAAAGTGAGTTGAGCGGAGGTGATGAGTTCCTTGAGGTCCTTGCCCTCAAGCAATTCCATCGCCATGTACAACTCGTTGTCGGCCTGCCCGAAATCGAAGACGGTAATGATGTTCGGATGGTTCAGCTGGGCGGCGGCGCGAGCCTCACGGAGAAAGCGCTCCTTGTTCTCGCTATCTGAACCGAGAGCGGCGGAGATGGTCTTGATCGCGACGGTTCGACCCAGAACCGGGTCCTGGGCACGCCAAACGACGCCCATCGCCCCGGACCCGAGGTGGCTGATCCCTTCATATTTGCCAAACGTTTTCTTTGCCG
>JANLWV010000509.1:0-6114 GCA_031364765.1 Vicinamibacteria bacterium | reverse complement strand
TGCATCCAGTGCTTCGCGAAGAGCTTGCCAGTGCCGCATTCGCTTTGAGCGATCTCGTTCTCGTGGTGCGGGAAAATGAGATCGACGCCGCCGCAGTGAATGTCGAAGGTCTCACCGAGGTACTTCATGCTCATGGCCGAGCACTCGATGTGCCAGCCGGGCCGGCCGCGGCCAAAAGGCGCATCCCATTGCGCCCACGAAGGCTCGTCGCCTTTGAGCTTCCAGAGGACGAAGTCGCGAGCATCCTCCTTCTCGTACTTATCGGCGTCGACTCGCACGCCGGTCTTGATCCCCGAGACGTCAAGCCGCGAAAGGCCGCCGTAGGCCGGGAAGGAGGCGATCCGGAAGTAGACGCTTCCGTCCACGGTGTAGGTGTGGCCCCTTGCCATGAGCTTCGCGATCAGGGCCGCCATCTCGGGCACATGTTCAGTCGCCTTGGGCAGAACCTCGGGAACCTCCATACGGAGGGTCGCCATGTCCTCGAGATAGGCCTCGGTGGGTCCAGCGGTGAATTCCTGGATGTTCGTGTCTCGCTCAGACGCCAGCTGGATGATCCGGTCGTCCACATCGGTGATGTTCATGACCTCGAGAACCGTGTTCCCAAGAAGCTTGAGCGTGCGCCGCAGGACGTCCGTCGCCACGAAGGTGCGGAAGTTCCCGATGTGGGCCCGGCTGTAGACCGTGGGGCCGCACACGTACATCCTGATCGGCTGTCCCTCGGCGGGAACGACTTCTTCAATCCTTCCGCTCAGGGTGTTGTGAAGCCTCAGTCGAGTCATAGAGCCTTGAGTATCACCGCCGTCCGATCGTCGGTGAAGGGCCGACCGGTGGCAAATTCGAAAAGAGACTGGTCGAGAAGGCGGAGGATCTCCGCCGCGGGCTTCGTGCGCAGCGCGCGAACGCAGGCCACCACTCCTTCGGAACCAAACTCCTCGTCGCCGTTCGACTGGGCTTCGCTCACGCCGTCCGAATAGATGGCGAGCACGTCGCCCGGTTGCAGCGTGGCCTCGCCCTGCTCGAACGTCGTGCCGGGGAGCAGGCCGAGAACCGACCCGCCGGTCCTGAGCTCGATGGTTCCGTCGCCCCTCACGATGGCAGGGGGCAGGTGGCCCGCGTTCACATAGACCATGCTCCGAGAGGGCGGATCGAGCTCGGCGTAGAAACACGTCGCATAACGATGAGACTGGTTGGCGTTTCGGATGAGCTCGGAGATGCGAGCCAGCAGATCCACGGGCTTTAGGCTGCCGGCGAGAGACCGGAAGGCCGCGTGCGCGAAGGCCATGATAAGACTGGCCGGCGTCCCCTTGCCGGAGACGTCGGCCAGGATGATCGCGAATCTCGAGTCGGCGAGGGGGATGACGTCGAACAGGTCGCCCCCGACGCTGAAGCAGGCTTCGCTCGACGCGGCCACTTCGAAGCCGGGGATTCTCGGCAGCGCGGTCGGGAGGAGACTCTTCTGAATCTCTCTCGCCACCTGCAACTCCGAGTCCGCCCGCGCCTTCTCGATCCGCATCTCCTGAGCACGAGCGCCGGTGAGCGCGGCCAGAGCCTGGCGGCCGACCGCATGGATCAGATTCTTCTCGCTTTCTCCGAAATCGAAGCCCGAAAGGCGGGGCGAGAAAAGAATGGCGCCCTTCTCGTCGCCGGACGTAAAACGAAAAATGAAGTCGAGCCGGAGGATTTTGAGCGCGGCTTCCGGCGTCTCCGTGGAATGGCCCTCGCCTTCCACCGATGCCCAGGGAACGCCTTGGAGCGACATGACATTCTTGACGCCACGCGACGCCAGGACCCGCACCCGACGGTCGGGCGTGGAACTCACAAACGCGGCGCGCAGAATGGTGAGGTGACCCATCAAGGAGGCGAGAGCGATGGAGGCCACGCGCGCCGGATCGAAGTTGGTGGAAAACTCGCGGCCAAGGTCCACGAGCGTGCGCAGTTGAAACTCGGCCGCCGCCAGCTTCTCGCGATCGCTCAGCGGATTCTGGGGAAGCCGCTTCACCAGCCGGCAGATGTTTTTCTCGCCCTCGCGCGCGCGGACCACGGTGTCGGCGATCCGCTGAACCAGGGTCAAACCCAGCCCCCCCCGCGCGCCCTTTCGGGCGAGTTCCTTGACATCCGCCACCTCGGGAAGCGCGTTCGGCTCATATGCTTTACCCTCGTCGCAGATCTCCGCGCAGAGGTAGTCGCCTTCGAGGGCGAGGGTGATGTCCACTTCTCCATCCGACCGACCCGCGTAGGCATGCTCTATGGAGTTGGCGGCGCATTCCTCCACGGCGAGCGCCCACTGCTCGCTCTCGATGGGGCCGAAGCGGTTCGACTGTGCTATCTCCCGGGCCCGCTCGTGAACGACGGAGAGGTACTTCGAGTCGCTCGGGACCGCGAGGCGCAGGAGGACTGAAGCTTCCGGCTTCACGCCCTGAAACTCGAAATCGCTTCCTCTTCGGTTTTGAAGATCTTGAAGAGATGAGGCAATCCCACCATCTCGAAGATTGCGGCGACCGGGTCGGAGAGTTCGCAGATTCGGAGGTCGCCGCCGTTCTCGCGGATCTCTTCGATGGTGCCGACCAGGGCTCCGAGGCCGGCGCTCGCCACGTAGGCGAGGGAGCGCGCATTGATCACGACTTCGAAACGACCCCGGTCCAGCACCGCTCGGAGCGCCCCGTCGAATGTCTCGACGGTGTGGGCGTTGATGAATCCGATGGGGACCAGGACGGCGACCTTCTCGCCTTCCCGAGTTTCAACGGTGAGTTCCTGTTTCAAGTGAGAGGGTTCCTGGGACCGGCCGAAGCGCAAGGCCTAAACCCTAAGGCTATCCCACACGTCGCCGCCAAGCTGCGCCTTCAGATCCTCCAGCGAGTCGAACCGCCGTTCGTCGCGAAGCCGGGCCAGAAAGACGAGGCGCACGGTCCGGCCATAGAGATCGCGATCAAAGCCTGGGAAATGGGCCTCGAGTCGCGGCTCGGCGCCGGAAAACGTGGGCCGCATACCGAGGTTGACGGCGGCTCTACGCGAAGTCGTCTCGCCTTCAATCAAGCCGTCCGCCGCATAGACGCCCAGGCCCAGAGCCGAGACACCTTCAAGGTCGATGTTTGCGGTGGGAAAACCGATCGAACGCCCGCGGTGATCCCCATGGACGACGCGGCCTTCAATCTCGTAGGGCCGGCCCAGGAAGCGTTGCGCTTCGAAGAGATCGCCTCGAGCCAGGGCATCGCGGATTCTCGACGAGCTGACTCTCTCTCCTCCGTCTTCGAGGGTCGGCACTTCGACGGTTCCGAAGCGAGAGCGCTCGAGCGTCCGCAGCATCTCCACGTCGCCGGTTCGAGACGCCCCGAAACGAAAACCCTGCCCTACCACAACACAGCCGGCCTGCACACCCTCGACCAGGACCTGATCGACGAACTCCGCGGGCGAAAGCCTTGAGATCGTCTCGTCGAACCGAAGTTGGGCTATGTCCTCGATGCCCATTTCCCGAAGCATGCGCCTCCTGGAGGTGAGAGTCTGGATCCGCGGGGGCGCTCCGTGGTGCGACACCACGCTCGCCGGATGAGGCTCGAAAGTCAGGGCGGTCGGAATGAGGCCCGCGCGCCGCCCGGCATCCACACACGCCTGAAGAAGCCTGGCGTGACCCAGATGGACACCGTCGAAGTTCCCAATGGCAACCGCCCGGCGCCCCGCGTTCCCGGGGCGCTCCAGCAGGGCCTGGATCCGCAGTTCCAACTATCGTTTTTGCGGTGTGGCAGCCGGAGATGCCGAGGGCGCGCCCGCAACCGGCGCCGCGGGAGGCGCCACGGCTCCGGCACTCGGAGCGGATAAAACTCTCTCGATCTGAACGGGGCCTTGCGGGCCGGACATCTCGATCCGGTAACCACGCGGCGAAACCTCGAGGCGAATGCCGTCGACCGACGGTCTCGTCGCGAGACCCTCGGAGACAAGCTCGTCCATGGAGGCAGGCAGCCGGCCGTAGGCGATTCGGAATCCACGGACTCGCTCGTCGGCCACCTCGAGTTTCTCCCGGAGGCGAGTCTCGAGGGCCGAGTTCACCGCGGGCTGGACCAGGGCGGGGAGCCCGAACACACCGAAGGGCGAGGTCAGATTCCGGTAGACGCCGAAAAGAGCAGCCAGCACGGCCACGGCCATGAAGGCGAGACCCGCAGCACCCCCCGAAACTCCCCCCTTGATGCGGGTCGTCGAGCCCTTGACGTCGGTGAGCGCCACCACGTCGCGGTCCATGAGGTCGAGGAGGGTTCGGCAGACCGCAAAGTCATGAAGAGGGGTCGCTTCGACGAGCTGCTGACACGACTTCTTGCCATCGACGGCGTTAAAAACCAGGAGCTCGTCAGCTGATAGAGACACCTTGCCCCCGCCCGCCCCCCCGAGGCCCGACAAAAGACCATCCAGACCCTCTTCCTCGCCCCCCTTGGCCTGGACCTGATTCGGGTCGATGACGCGCTTGAACACCGACGCCATCGATGGGATGCGGCGCTCGATGATCGGCCATTCGTCGACCATCCGGATGCCTTCCATCAACACAAAATCGGCGCCGAGCGACACCGCGCCGGTTCTTTCGTAATCCACGGTGTTCTGGGTTTCGAAGTTGTACTCGCCCTCGCGCCACCGGAAAAGGCGGAAGACCACCTGGAACAGTTGTGCTTCGACCGCCTTGCGCAGCTTCTCTTCCGAGACGATCTTCTCGGAGATCAGCACATGGCCCAAGCGCTGCATGGTCTGCTTCTGGACCTTCAGGGCCTCGCCGAGCTGCTCCTGGGTGAGGGCCCCCTGGGTCACCAGAGCGTTGCCGATCCTGTCGGAGGGCCGGTTCATGGACGATTCGGCGGCGACGATGTTGCCAGCCTCGAAGATGACCTTGACTGCCTCGCCCGGCGTCTTGAGGTGAAGGGTGCCCGTCTTCCGCTGAAGCCCGATCAACTGAACAATATCGGGAAGGCCGAAGTCCTTGAGGGTTCCTGCAAGCGCCATCTTCCTAGGCCCCTGGCTCCGCTTTGACGCGACGGGGTAAAGGCGCCACCACGGGCACCTTGGGCTTCACGACTTGAGCCGCGACATAGGTCAGAGCGGCCAAGACGCCAAAGCCCGTTTTGAGGATCGAACCCAGCGTCCCTCCCGCAAGCAGCAAGGGAGCCAGAAAGTGGAGGGTGATGACCGCGCCCAGGGAAGTCGCCCACACGAGCAGCAGCGGGAGACCAAGCGTGAAATGGCCCACCGACAGGTGGCCGGCGCCTGGAGCGGCAAGGGAGGCGACCCGATGGAGGAGAGAGCGCGTGCTGAGGTAGCGGGAAATCTCCTGACTCTTGGCCGCACGAGCCAAAGGAGGAATTCCACGCTTTACCACAAACAGGTAATGGCACTGGGAGCAGACATCCTGGGACGTCGACCGGGTCTGGCACAGCCAGCAGAATGTCGTCCCGCACTTTGGGCACTGCTTGCTGAAACTCTGGACGCCCCTGAATTTCATGATCCCGGGAATGAAAAGAAGCAAGGCCAGACCGACGAGGGTCAGGCGGCTGACCCCGTTTTCGACGGTGAAGTGAAGCGCGGGAATGGCGGAGCCGAGAATGCGCGAGGGCTCGGGGACGATGTCGGGAGGGGATTGAAGCGTCGAACCGGCGCGATCGAAGGAAAAGAGCCGGTCGTAGCGGGCGAGTGTTCTGGCGTCGAGCGCATCACCCTTCTTTCGTGATTGCTGGCTCTGATCGAAAAGCAGGGTGTTGACCTGCACGAGGGCAACGTTGTAGAGCGCCGTGGCCCTGTCTCTGGCGGAGAGCGACGCCTCACTGGCGGCCGTGAAGCCTGGGAGGGCGCCCGCAAAGTTGCCTCGATTGAGTTCAATGGCGGACACATTGTGGGCGAAACGCGGGTCGGCATTTGCGCGGGCCGAAAGGGCTGCCGCCGCTTCGTCATACCGGCCGGCCCGCCGCGAGAGACTGGCGGAAAGAAGCGACCAATCGAGGTCGGTTGGGTCGGCGGCGAGTCGCTCCCCAACCACCGCTTCTGCCTCGACTGAGGTTCCTCCGTTCGCGGCCAGATGAAGGGGTCGTGCGGCCGGGGCGAGGTCGACCGTCCGCTGATTGGTAATCGCCGGGAGGGCCAGGCTCG
>JANLWV010000496.1:0-7979 GCA_031364765.1 Vicinamibacteria bacterium | reverse complement strand
CTCATGCGCGCGCGCGGCGCCAAGGTCACGGACGTGGTCGTGCTGGTGGTCGCCGCCGATGACGGGGTCATGCCCCAGACGCTCGAGGCCCTCGATCACGCGAAGGCCGCCGGAGTTCCGATTGTGGTGGCCGTCAACAAGATCGACAAAGCGGAGGCTCAGCCCGACCGCATCCGTCAGCAGCTCGCCGACCGCGGCCTGCTCTGCGAAGAGTGGGGCGGCCAGACCGTCTTCGTCAACGTCTCGGCCAAGAAGAAGCAGAACCTCGACCAGCTTCTTGAGATGATCCTCCTCCAGGCGGACATGGGTGAGTTCAAGGCCATGCCCGACAAGCCCGCGCGCGGCGCGGTCATCGAAGCCCGACTCGACAAGGGTCGCGGTCCGGTGGCGAACATCCTGGTTCAGGACGGCACCCTTCGCATCGGCGATGTGGTGGTGGCCGGAGCGGTCTCAGGCCGCATTCGCGCCCTGATGAACGATCGCGGTGACCGCCTCCGGGAAGCGGGGCCGTCGACGCCGGTGGAGATCCAGGGTCTCGATGATGTGCCGGAACCCGGAGACTCGCTCTTTGTGGTCGAGGATTCGGTCAAGGCCCACACCATCGTTTCGTTCCGGCAGCAGAAGCTCAAAGACAAGCAGCTCGCGCTTCAGTCCCGGGTCCGCCTCGAGGCCATCGCCAAGCCCGGCGGTGGCGACGGGCCGATCGAGCTTCCTCTTGTCCTCAAGGCCGACGTACAGGGTTCCGTGGAGGCGCTCTCCGAGCAGCTAAAGAAAATTCCGCAGGACAAGATCCGCCTTCGCATTATTCGTTCGGGCGTCGGGGCCATCAACGAAGGCGACGTGCTCCTGGCCGCGGCCTCTGAAGGCATCGTGGTGGGGTTCAACGTTCGCCCCGAGCGCAAAGCGGCCGAGTTTGCCGAACGCGACAACATCGAAGTCCGCTTGTACACCATCATCTACGACGTGGTTGACGATCTGACCAAGGCCCTCGAAGGCCGTCTGGCCCCTGCCTTCAAGGAAGTGGTGCTCGGGTCCGCCAACGTTCAGGAGACCTTCAAGATCTCGAAAATCGGCACCATTGCCGGATCGATGGTCACGGAGGGCAAAGTCACGCGCCAGGCCAGCATCCGGCTGCTCCGCGACAACATCGTCATTCACACCGGCAAGGTGGCGTCGCTCAAGCGGCACAAGGACGACGCTTCCGAAGTCCGCGCCGGCACAGAGTGCGGTATCGGCATCGTGGACTTCAACGACGTGAAGCCCGGCGATGTCATCGAATTCTTCGTCATGGAGAAATACCGGGAGACCTTGTAGAGGTGGGGGGCCGCACGTCCAGAACGGGGCCCATGCTTTGCCCCCCACACCCCCGCGCTCCGGCCGGAGTGAATCCGGCCTGCGCTGGGCTCACCGAGCCTGTGTTTGAGCGAGGCATCCACAAATCCGGCCTGCGCTTGGTTCCCGGGGTCGCGGTGGCGGAACGGCGGACCTAAGATGAGTTCATGGTGATTGGTCTCCTCGAAATCCAGCTTCATCTTCCCGAGGCGCAGAGTCTCAAAGACAAGCGCCAGCCCCTGCGCTCGATCCTGGCCAGAGTTCGACAGAATCACAACGTGTCGATCGCCGAAGTGGCGCATCACGACGAATGGCAGCGGGCGTCCCTGGTCGTGGTTGGGGTGAACACGGAACGGGTTCCCATGGAGCGGACGCTCGACAAGATTCTTCGCGAGGTCGAGGAGACTCCCGGCGTGGTTTGCGCGAGGGAGCAAAAGCAATGGCTGTGAACCATCGCAAATCGCGGGTGGCGGACGGCGTGCGCGACGAGGTGGCCATGATCATTTCCCGGGAGATCCGGGATCCGCGCCTTGGCTTCGTCACGGTGATTCGCGTGGAGATGCCGGTCGACCAGTCGGTGGCCAAGATCTATGTGTCGCCCATGGGGGACGCCAAGACTCAACTTGAATCGATGAGAGCGCTCCATCACTCGCGGGGCTTTGTGAGGAAGCTCCTTTCTCAGCGAATGAGGACGAGGACCGTTCCCGAGGTGATGTTTGTCCAGGACAAGGGTCTGGACAACGCCGAGAGGGTGAGCGAGATCATGGCGGGGTGGAAGGCCGACGAGGCGGCGACGGAGGCCGCGGCCCGGGCCGGGTCGGACTCCGAGGCCGAGGTGGATTCGGTCCACTCTGCAAAGACGCAGCGCACCGACGACTGACCCCAAGGGAGCCTGTCTGAGCAAACCTTCGCGTCAACGGGACTCCGGTATCGACGGCCTCCTGGTTGTCGATAAGCCTTTGGGCCTGACTTCACACGACGTCGTGGCCCGGGTGAGAAGAGTCGCCCAAACCAGCCGGGTGGGTCACACCGGCACACTCGACCCCCTGGCCACCGGGGTTCTCGTCCTGTGCCTCGGCAAGGCGACCAGGCTCATCCCCTACATCGAGGAGACGGGCGGGATCGAGGCCAAAGAATACGAAGCGCGGATTCGTTTCGGATTTGAGACCACAACCGACGATGCGGAGGGCGATCCTCGTGGCCGCAAGGCGCCAACCAGCGCTCTGACCCACAACATTGTATCCGTCGCCCTCGCGGCTTTTGTTGGAGAGATTCAGCAGGTCCCCCCCTCTTTCTCGGCCAAGAAGGTCGCCGGAGAGCGGGCCTACGCGGTGGCTCGGCGCGGTGAGGATGTGGACCTCAAGCCCGTGACCGTTCACATCGGCGCCGCCGAACTTGTGAAACTCGAGGGCGACTGCGCCCTGGTGCGGTTTGCCTGCGCGCGGGGCGCCTACATCCGCGCCCTGGCTCGCGATCTGGGCCGGTCTTTGGGAGTGGGTGCGCACCTCGTTGCCTTGAGGCGCACGCGATCAGGTGCGGCCACGCTGGAGCGAGCTGTCCGACTCGATGATCTGACCCCCGAGTCTCTGCCCAAAGCACTCGTGCCGATGACGTCCGTGCTCGAGGCGTGGCCGAGCGTCACCGCCGGCGAGCGCGAAGCCGCGGATCTTCGCCTCGGACGGGCCGTCAATTTGGGCAGCGGAAGCGAGGGCCCACGAGCCCGGGTCCGGGTTTGCGATCTGCGGGGCAAGCTTGTGGCGCTAGCCCACGCCGAGGGCGCGCGGATGCAGCCATTCTGCGTGTTTTGAGGGTGGGGGCTGTGGTAAAGTCCCCAGTTCCAAACGAAGATAAATCACGCTGTAAGAACAACAAAGCAGGCTCGGAGGAGCAAAAAGAGTCGTGAGCCTTACCAAGGAAAAGAAGACAACCCTCATCGAGGGAAACCGGGCGCACGCCAAGGACACCGGGTCTCCCGAAGTCCAGGTGGCGCTCCTGTCCGAGCGCATTGGCGAGTTGACCGAACATCTCAAGACGCACGCGAAGGATCATCACTCGCGCCGCGGCCTTCTCATGATGGTCGGACACCGGCGCCGGCTCCTCGACTATCTCAAGTCGAAGACGCCGACTCGGTATCAGGCTCTGATCGTCAAACTCGGACTGCGCAAGTAGTCCAGGAAGCGGAGGGGCTTGCCTTCGTCCGTGGCGGGGCAACCGAGCCCATCTCGCCGCCCCGTCTGGAGCGCCAGGGGTCGACAGGAGACTCGGACTCCCCTGCGAGGAGATTGACTTTTTTGCGTCCCGGCATGAGTCCCTTGCCGTGAGCGGGTGTTCCGCCCCGGTTGGCTTCGATCCTCACTTCACAATCCTCCCGACAGCCTAGCCGCTGGAGAAAAGTACATGGCCATGAAACGGTATGAGATCCAGGTCGGCCGCACGCCGATCACTATTGAAACGGGCCGCATGGCCAAACAGGCCGATGGGGCCACCCTGGTGCGCATGGGCGACACCGTGGTTTTCGTCGCCGCCTGCTCGGCCAAGGAACCGAAGCCGGGGATCGACTTCCTTCCGCTGACCGTGGACTACCGCGAGAACAACTTCGCCGCGGGCAAGATCCCCGGCGGCTTCTTCAAGCGCGAAGGCCGGCAGAACGAGAAGGAGATTCTCACCTGCCGCCTGATCGATCGCCCGATGCGCCCGCTCTTTCCGGAGGGCTGGGCTTGTGAGACTCAGATCAGCGCCCTACTCTGGTCCGCGGATCCGTTGAACGAGTCGGACACGCTCGCCCTCATCGGCACTTCGGCGTCCCTCTGCATTTCCGACATTCCGTTCGACACCCCGGTGGGCGCCGTCCGCGTGGGCTTCTGGGATGGCCAGTGCCACATCAATCCCACCACGCCCGACATGAAGACGAAGAGCGAGCTGAACCTCCTCGTCGCCGGCACGGAGAAGGCGATCTGCATGGTCGAGTCCAGCGCCCGCGAGCTCTCGGAAGAGAACATGGTCCGGGCCCTCGTGGCGGGCCATGAGGCGATCAAGCAGATCTGCGCGGTTCAGCGACAGATGATGGCCGAGATCGGCAAGCCTAAGCGGCACGCTCCGAAGAAGGAGATCGATCACGCTCTCGCTCGCGAGATCGCGAGTGCTCTGGAGCCGGACCTGTACGAGGCGATGCAAAAACGCGACAAGCTCGAGATGTACGCCAGGATGGACGCGGTCAAGAAGGCTTACGTGGCCTCGCTCACCGATGATCAGGCCGCGAAGAAGGCCCTGGTGGCGACCGTCTACGACTCCCTTCGCGAGCACATCCTCCGCCGCGAGATTCTGGAAAAGGGTCGGCGACTGGACGGGCGTCGCTTCGCCGAGATTCGTCCGATCGCGACGGAAGTTACGGTTCTCCCGAGGACCCACGGGTCGGCGCTCTTCACCCGCGGCGAGACCCAGGCTCTCGTTACCGCCACCCTGGGCACGAGCGAGGACGCGCAGATCATCGACACCGTCCAGGAGGCGGAGCACAAGAAACGCTTCATGCTCCATTACAACTTCCCGGCGTTCTCCGTCGGGGAAGTGAAGCCGAACCGCGGACCCGGACGTCGCGAGATCGGTCATGGCGCTCTGGCCGAGCGCGCGCTACGCGAGATGTTGCCCTCCGAGGAGGATTTCCCCTACACCATTCGCATCGTGTCGGACATCCTTGAATCGAACGGATCCTCATCGATGGCCTCGATCTGCGGGGGAACGCTCTCTATGCTCGACGCGGGAGTTCCGCTCAAGGCTTCGGTGGCGGGTGTTGCCATGGGCCTCGTCTCGAACGGTGAGAAGTACGTCGTCCTCTCCGACATTGCCGGAGAGGAAGACCATTACGGCGACATGGACTTCAAGGTCGCCGGAACCGCCAAGGGCCTGACCGCCCTCCAGATGGACATCAAGATCGATGGTCTGAACGCCGAGTTGATGGCGAAAGCTCTGGCTCAGGCCAAGGAAGGCCGGTTGCACATCCTGGGCAAGATGGCCGAGTCCCTGACCACGCATCGGGCGGAGATGAGCGTGTATGCGCCGCGCATCATCACGGTGAGGATCCCGGTCGACAAGATTCGCGACGTCATCGGACCCGGCGGCAAGATGATCCGCTCGATCACGGAGCGGACGGGCTGCAAGATCGAGATCGAGGACGACGGTCGCGTGCTGATCGCCTCGACCGACCTTCAGGCGGCGCAGCAGGCCGTGGCCATCATCGAAGAGTTGACGGCCAGCGTCGAGCTGGGCAAGACCTACATGGGCAAGGTCGTTCGCATTGTCGACTTCGGCGCCTTCGTGGAGATCATGCCGGGCACGGATGGCCTGCTTCACGTCTCCGAGATCGCTCACGAGCGGGTGAACGAGGTTCGCGATGTCCTGAAGGAAGGCGATGCGATCATGGTCAAGGTTCTGACCATCGACCCGATGGGCAAGGTCCGCCTGTCCAAGAAAGCCCTGATTCCGCTGCCTGAAGGCATGGTGGCGCCGCCCGAAGGAAGCAGCGATCGTCCGCCCCGTCGTGAAGGTGGTGGCGACCGTGATCGTGGTCGCGGCGGCGACCGGCCGCGGGGCGGTGGCGGTGGCCGAGGCGGCGGTTTCGGAGGAAACCGCGGAGGACGCTAACCTCGGGGTATGAAGAACAGTCCTTCGTACCGGCGAGACGGTCTTCGGATGGCCTCGTTTGTCTTGCCCGTCGTTGCGGCGTGGGTCGGCCTGGCCCTTGGTCCGGCCGTGGTCGAGGCGGCTGAGGTCTACACGGTCAGGGTGAGCGTGGGGGCGTCTGGTTTTGAGCCGAAGCGCATCGCGGTTCCGCTCGGCGCCGTGCATTTTGTGGTGACCTCGCGCGAGGGGGACCACTGCTTCGCGATCCCCTCGCTTGACGTCGAGAAGCGGGTCCGCGCCTCACGGCCTCTTGACGTGGATGTCACGTTTGAACGGGTTGGGGAGTTCCCATTCCTTTGCTGCGTGGAATCGTCGGGAACCGCCGAGGTCGGCATCATCGTAGTGACGCCCGGCAAGTAGGCCCTCGGGCTATTCGAGGCGAACCGTGTCGGCCATGCGCCGGTGCTGCGCGGAATCGGTGGGAACCGCGGAGGTCGGCGTCATTGTGTCGGCGGCCGGCAAGTAGGGCCCTGACTAGTCGAGGCGAACCGTGTCGGCCATGCGCCAGCACCAGGGCTCCAGCCGGTCGAACGCGTCGGCCCGGGCTTCGCAGGAGAACATGAATCCGATCCTGTTCCTGACCGTGATCCAGCGACGGATCCGGGTGGACGTGAGCGTGGTGCCACTGCGCAGGTAGTCTACATACCCTGCCGGCCGATCGACGCCCGCGACCACTGGCCAGGCGCGACGCTGCATCAGGTCCACGGTGTCCGAGGCGCGATCCTTGAGCATTTTGCTGTAAGCCTCAAGGTCGCCGCTCGCCGGAACCGGTCCTTTCGAAAGGGTGATGAATCCGTGAATGGTGGCATTGCCTTTTTCCACGGAAAGCGGCAGGGACTTGAACTGCATGCTCGCGTGGGTGGCGCTCGAGAGCCGGCTGCCGCGGGTCCAGGTCGAAGGCGCGCGCGCCGACATTCCTGCGAAGCGCTCCTCGGGCCACTGCGACACGTCCTCGACCCGCAGCGATGCGAGCAGGGTGTCGAGCGGCGCCTCGTAGCGTTTCATGGCGCCGTCAGACCCCCGGGCCCACGCGCCGAAGAATCGACCCATCCCGGCGGAGGAGAGACGCAACCGGGACGGGATGCCGCTTGAGTCCTTGAACGACCACTCGGAGGCGCCGGAAGAGCTCGTCAGTGGAACGATGCCCGTGGCCCCCGAGAGATACGCCTGAGCCACGGCCTCGGCGGTTTTGGCGAAGGTGGGGGAGATTATCGTGACCGATAGGGCTTCCGTGGCCTCCTCGACCTTGGGCGCGGTGAGATACCGGTAGCGGATTCCATTCTGTTCGGCGAACCCGACGCTCCACCTTGGGGGATGGGTGAAGGAAACGCTCGACCCTTCGTCGAGAAAGGAGAGCAGCGGGTCGGGCGCACGGCAGCCGGAGACGCCCATCGCCATTGTGGCAAGGAGCACGCGCAGGCGGCCCGTGGCTCCCCCGGTCCGGCCCGAGAGTTCCATATCACTCCACTCGATAGTTCGGCGATTCCTTGGTGATCACGACATCGTGAACATGGCTTTCCTTCAAGCCTGCGACGGAAAGTAATGTGAACCGGGTCCTGGTCTGGAGCTCCCGAATCGACTTCACACCGCAATAGCCCATCCCGGCCCGCACGCCTCCCACGAGTTGTTGAACGATGGTCGAGAGGAGGCCGCGGTAGGGAACGATGCCCTCGACGCCTTCCGGCACGAGCTTTTGATGCGCGCTATCAGCCTGGAAGTAGCGGTCCTTCGAGCCGTCCTTCATGGCCCCCAAAGAGCCCATGCCGCGGTAGGTCTTGAAGCTTCGCCCCTGGCGCAGGATGATTTCGCCCGGGCTTTCCTCGGCCCCGGCGAACAGGGAGCCAATCATTACGGAGTCGGCGCCCACGGCCAGGGCCTTGGTGATATCGCCGGAGAACTTGATGCCGCCATCGGCGATGACCGGAATTCCCGCGTCGCCGCAGGCTTCCACCGCCTCGGCAATCGCGGTC